>NZ_PNDP01000022.1:0-19128 GCF_005886415.1 Pseudoalteromonas sp. S327
GGCTCTTCTCCTTTACTTCTCCGTGTTCTCTGTGGTGATAAGAATCGCTTAATCTCTTTAGACTAAAACCAAACCATTCTTACCATCGAGGGCACAGAAGTGCTTCGCACTACACCAAGCAATTATTAGTATATGCGGCAGTAAGTTAGCCTCATATAAAATATACACCCCTTTACTTGTACCAATAAATAACATAGTTTTTATTTAAAAATATTTTTAAGGAAGAGAATAATGCAAAAAAACAGTACTCTGCACTCATGCTGTTATCGGGCTTATTTTTAGCCACACCTACAATAACGAGTGCAACCAACTTAGTTATAGATAAACTCCCTAACGCCAAACGCCTGTCAAGTACTTCATACGTTTATACTCCCTAGACATACTCATACTCCCAAAGCGCATCTGCTTTTTTTTGAGTACAAGTAAAGAGGCTGTTTCTGCTAAAGCTTTATCTTTACGATTAAGCTCTTTTGAAGCTGTTTAATTTCTTTTTGAGTTTCTTGTTGTCTGACTTTACAGGTCTCGTTGCTGACCCTTTAGCAAAACCTTACTTATCAGTACGCCGTGCTGTGGAGGTAGTAAAACAGCTTGTCAATAAGTACCAAATAGACTCAATCCGATTACAGCCTTTAGGCGCTGGTCCTTTAGCGCCGGGCTATGAACGGCATAGACCAAAACAGGCAAAAATCGCCGCGTAGAGCAGGTTTTAAAATCACCGGCATACCTATGATTATTTGCAACTCACCAAACTAATTAATTTCTAGTCCCCTCCTATCGCACAACTTTATTGTTTAATAGAGGCTAAAAATTAGACTTCTAGTACAGCAATTAAAACAAGCTGCTATCATGCCGTATTTTATAAAATATCAGGAATAACCCTAGGTTTTTGTGCAACCACTGTACTCCCTTCAGGTACTTCAAAGTTTAGAACTGCGCCAGCACCAACTTTTACTCTATCGTTAACTTTTATGCCACCAATAACAACTGAATTTGCCCCAATTCGAACGTTATCACCGATAGTAGGGTGACCCCCTTTACCTGTTCCAACTGTTACGTTTTGATTCAGCCAGAAGTTCTTACCGATACTTTTTGCAAAAACCACAGTTGAGAAGCCATGTTCGATATACAAGCCAGGGCCAATTTGCTTACAAGAAAGATACAAGTTACCGACAAATAGAGTGGGCTTATTACCTACTAATTTCAATATTTGCTGAACAATATTAGTAGTTAGCTTAAACTTTTCTTGAGCAGTCATAGCTCTATATCTGATTAAGCTTCTGAATTCCTGCCTATTTTCCCAGAAATATTGGAATGCACGTTTTTCTTTATAATTTTTAATTTCTATCCAGCGAGGCAAATCTTGAAGCATGTAGTCTTTAACTTCATCTTGAAGTGATTGAAGGTAATTTAATACTTTATCAGAGTCATTCATATGCGTTTTATTGTCTAATTTAGTGGTATTGTAAATTGACTGACTTTTTTGAACCTTTGACCAATGTGTATCACCCTTATGACTTAAATCATTAATCAAATCAAAGGTAGGCTTGGCTTCTATTTGGGGAATAATACAAACATTATCACCCTTACAAAACTCACTAAACAAAGTAGGACCTGTTGCTTGCGATACATTATTAAACTTTTCTTGAGATACATTGCTTACAATACTTCTCCAAATATCAGCAAGTAACTCATCTTCAGGTAGGGCTGCGATAAACCCATTCCATATCCCCCCATGCCATTTTCTTAGAACCGTGAGGCTACAGTCATTATCGATTAAAGAATCTATAGAAGAAAAGCATTTTGTAGCAGCATCAACGTATACTCCACCCTCTTTAAGACAGTAAGCTACTCTAAAAATATCTGATTGCATTGCCGGAAGTTTAGCTTTAGCAAATACTTTAGCCCCTACTACACCATAATTTTTTTGTATGAAGCTATACGCCGCTTTATAATCATAAATCTGATATGTAAAATCGGGATTATGCTCTTTCCAAGAGTCCATTAGACGAGCAATTTCGGGTGGTATACTTTCGCCGTCCCAGTATTGAACAATTACTTTAGGAACATAAATTTTCCCTACTGCAATACCTTCTAGCGAGTTGTAAAAATAAAAAAACAAACTAACCAACTCTAAAGTCGTATAATAGTATTCGACTCCATTGTTAACGGTTTTATGCTTATCAGATTCAATAAAAGGTACTGTTTGATCTAGGAACTCCCCCTTAATAGTAATGTTTCTATTGTAGTCAACCTCTAAATAATCAAGTATGCGAGTGCAGTATTCGACTAAAACATCATTCGTAGGGTGATTAAAGGTATGAAAACCTCTTTTAGTTCGTTTATGCTGAAAAAAATCACTAATTTTAATATCTGCGTATTTTTCTCTTAATTTAAGCTCCTCAATAGAACTGGATGATACTGAATTATCTTTAGATAAATATTGTGTTTTTAACGCACTAGTAGCCTCACTAACACTTTCACCTTTAAACCAGCTATCGAATACAACTTTAAAATGATAATCACTGAAAGGAGCTTCGCTTAACCTATATTGTTTCGGTAAATTACTTAAATAGGGGGTATCACCTGTGTAATAGAGGTTCACAATACTTACAACTTTATCTCCGTATTTTGACCGAAGATTATCAGTTCGAACAAATTCACATGGATAAGAATGATGGACGATTTGAGCAATGATAAAATCCGCTTCTTCGAAGTAAGAGACAAACTCTTCCTCTTGATGACTTTTTAATATATGAACTATACCGACCTTGGTAACTTCAATATCATCGCTCAATTCGTTTAGTATAGAGTCTATCGCTCGAGCCTGGCAGTTTGCAATAACAACAACTTTTTTCTTAGCCATTATATAATGTTTTCCAAATCTCTAAATCGGTTTTATTTGCTTCGAGTAGACTGTTGAATGATTCTTCAGAAAACTGCTCTCTAATTTCTTCTAGCTTTTCTGGTAAAGTTTTTTTAACACTTCGAGACACATTTCGTTCTACTGGTTTTAGCTTTATGCCTGTAAAACCATGTGATTCAAGTAGCGTTTCTAAACACTCTAAAGATTGCGAATACTTTTCAACTACGCCAATAAATGGTAAAGCATCCACAGCCATTTTTGCCCTAGTTGACTCATCTCCTTGCTGTTCGCCAAACATAGTAGCAAACCTATTAGCATGAAAGTCACGGCATTGTCTATCTGTTTGCATTGACAGGCGAGTTTCTATATAACCAGCAACTGAAGTGTTTCTAGCTAAAGTGGGACCAAAACTATCGCCCCCTTGTTTTTTTTCAAAAGAGTAAGCCGATGCCATGCGGTCAATAGGATGACGTACAAACACAACGGGGATGATTTTGACTCCCTCAATTTGTGGAACGGGAAAAAAAGCTGTATGAGACGAGAAGCATCTTGCTTGAGGATTATCAATTATCCACTGCTTTAATTCCGCACGGTTTTTAGCAGGATTACCGGGGAATTCTTTAGTAACCCACTCACCTGATTTTTCTGAAAAGTTCTCTTTAAATGCAGCGTCTAACGATGTACCCGCGTTTTTAAAGAGATGATAATGCAAAATGATTGTTTTCATTTTTTTTCCAATAGCCTGCATCTACAAACCAGTGCTAAACACCAATTTGCAGATATAATATTAAAAATTTAATTACTTGAATATACGCCAACGCTTGCAAAAATCTTTTTAAACGCCTTATGACCATGCTCAAAAGAGTATTTCGTTCTAACAATAGTTTGCTCATTCTCAGCAAACTTAGTCCATAATTTTTTATCATCATAGAGTTTTATTATTGCATCTACCCACTCTTGAGGCTCTTGAGCTATAAGTGTACTTATTTCATGGGATAAGCCAGTCCCTTCAGCCGCTACTTCAGTGAGCACTGTTGGTGTACCATAAGCCATAGCTTCGAGTACTTTCCCTTTAATACCTGCTCCAGATAATAATGGTGCTACAAAGATTCGGTGGTCATGGTAAACACCATCAAGTGTTTCAGCAAACCCTGATATTTTTATATTATCAGTATTATACTCTTCAAACTTTTTAGGAATATTACTGCCATAAACATACAAAGTTATATCTGGGCGCTGCTCAAACAATAGCGGCATTATTTCATTTGCTAAATACTCAACTGCTTCAATATTTGGGGTATGATTAAAACCACCTAAAAAAGCTATCCCGTCTCTAGATTTAAAATCGGGCGCGGGATCTTTTTGTTCTAAAACCCAAGGTGTAATATGTAATTTTTCAGCTTCTAATATATGACTAGTTATTACTGCGTGTTCTGTAGCGTTATAACATAAAATTGCATCTACCTTATCACAAACAGCAAGCTCATCTGTACGTGTAGTTTTAGCTACTTCGAGTAGTTCTGGTGCTGCACCCGGCTTAAGCGCAGCGCGAAGCTCCCTTAAAAAGTGAAGGTCAGCATTGTTGAATATAACTTTAGCGTCAGAGTTATTATGAATGTAATCGACATAATCTTTTGCAATATGATAACGTGTAATGTAGACAGCACTAAACTCATCAAGACGCGTTTCTAGAACGTGATTTACACTATGATAAAAAGGAGCATAAAGGACTTCTACTCCCATACGCTGAAGATCAACAGTATACTTTCCAAAATGGGCTAAATTAGCTGGTACAAAAGTTACCTTAAACCCTAACGACTGAATTAACTTGATTTCTTGAATAGCTGCATAACTACCAGCGTCTTTATTTGGCATAGGAGAAGCATAATCAATAACAAGAATGCGCTGCTCAATATTGCGGTCTTTTTCAAAACGTAAATTATCTACGCTCATTTTTCCATTGTATTTAAATGTTTTAAACCACTTTTCACGAAATGTGCTTTCGTTCACTATTTGGTAGCGTTTTAATCCTTTAGTTACATCTGTGCCATGACTTTGCCCTTCAAAGTGCACAACCTCAGAGTGTGGCACGTAAACCGTTTTGTAACCAGCATCCCTAACTTTAAATGCTAGATCGGTATCTTCATAATAGCATGGTACCAATTCCTCACTAAACGCCCCAACCTCTTCCCAAACAGAGCGGCGAATACACATAGAGGCACCCGTAAGATAATCTACCTCACGCGCGTAATTATATTCAGGTGTTAAAGGGTTTGAATTACGCCCTACATTCCATGGCACACCATTATTCCAAACTATACCGCCAGCCTCTTGGATTGAGCCATCTAAATTTAACAATTTAGAGCCCGTCATACCTATTTGGGGATCACTGTTATGCTTATTTACAAGCTCATCTAACCAAAATGAGGTAACTTCAGTATCGTTATTTAAAAATACTATAAACTCACCTTTAGCCATTTTTGAAGCTTCATTACAATTGCGTAAGAAGCGCAAATTTTCCGTATGCCGAGATACCACTAAATTACCAATAATATTACCTGCATCAACCGTTTTGTCTGTAGAGCAGTCATCAGCTAAAATCACCTCATAAGAGGTTTTATTATAAGCAAGAGCTATCGATGCAATACAGTGGTAAGTTAAAGCAAACTGATTATATGCTGGTATAATTATTGATACTTTAGGATTATTAAACTTAGGTAGATTGAAGGTTGGGAACACGCTTCTTTTTTCATACCCTTCGGTTAAAAGCTTGTGCACTGTATTTAAATCGTTTAAATTAAAATACGAGTTACTTTCGGTTAGGTCTTGCAAGTGAAACGCAAGAGATTCATAACGCTTGTCAGATTGACTCGATAATGATAAAAACCCCGGCTTACTCGCACTTTCTTTTAAATATTGCCACGGTGTTTTTATTGCTTGTGTGTCTATAATGCCCGATGCGACAATATACGGGCAACCAACTATACCAATACTAATCAAGTGAGAGTTACCATCACTTAGCAAGTGCGGCAAAGGTAAGTTTACCTCTAAAGTTGTTTTATCACTACTAATAGCTTTTGTTGAAACTTGTTGATTATTATAAAAAAGTAAAAAGGTTTTATTGCCTATAGGCTTGTCGCTACCTACATGCAATGCAACATGACCATGTTGTACCCCAATTACTTTAACGTTCCATACCTGCTCTAATTGCTTTCGTTTAAATAATGCATTCCCTATAGGTGCATACGTATCAGCTTCTACAAGTGTATAAGTAACTTCACGACCATCATTAACCGGAAGCTCTACTAAATCAATCTTAAAGCCATGAGCCCCATTACCAATATGTGCATCCGCTAAGTCTTCTCTAAACTCATTCGCGATACCGGTACCAAGAACGCGATCTTCAGCAATAACTTTCACAGCCACCGGCGCATCTAATTCTTTATTAAATGCCCAGCCATAAACCATACCAGCTTCAATAGTGTCTATTGAGCCAATCAAATTACTATTATCAATACCGCTTTCTGAATTTTTATCTTCTGACATACCCAGTTATCCCAATTCTATTCGCTATAAGTGCTTAATTAAAATTAAACTAATTGTATTTTTTCAAGCACTTGCTCAACATATGCACGTGCCACTTGCTCTGTATTTGATTCAGCGTAGCAACGAAGCTCTGGCGCATTACCCGATGGGCGTAAATGAATTATATCGTTATTTGTCAACGTAAGGCGAAGCCCATCGGTGCAATCAATGCTTTTAACGATTAAATGCCCCAGCGCTAACTTATTTAATAGAGCATCAGGGCTTGTTTTATTTGTTTCTATAATTGATTGGCTACGCTGTGTAGGAAACTCTTTAATTCTATCGCTTGCTGTAAAGCGTGCCGGCAAATTAGCTACCATGCTCGAAATAGTCGTATTTTTAGCCCCTGTAAGCAAAATTATTGCAGGGAGAATCGCATCACGTGTAGGTAAGGCTGATAAAGGGGCTCCATTAAATACAATATCGGAGCCTAATAAAAAGCCTCCATTTGCTTCAAAACCCGCGACGCTGTCATATTGGCCATTCAGGTGCTCAAACTCAGCGATAACATAAGGCGAGCCTATTTTTGTGCGTGTCACTTGTTTAAAGTAGTTTGACTTTTCAATCGCGGTATTACAACTAACCGGAACAGCCAAGGCCTCAATATTGAGTAATTGAGCACACAGCAAACCTAAAATATCCCCGCGTAACCAATCGCCATTCTCATCAGCCACTAACGGTCTATCACCATCACCATCGGTCGAAAAGATAAAGTCGAAGTTACATTCGTTAGCCCAATTGCGTGCTTTTAAACTGTCTTCTTCACTTACTGCCTCAGTATCTATAGGCACGAATATGTCTGAACGTTCAAGCCTAGTTACTTCAGCACCAAGCGAAGTAAAAATATCAGCATATAAATCTCTACCTGCACTTGAATGCTCGTATATTCCTATGTGCTTGCCTAAGAGTATTTTATGATCAAACAAAGATGTATATCGTGTAATATAGTTTTTAGCGGCATCCTCATTTACAATTAGATCATCGAGGTTTGAAATAGCTTCAAAAGTAGCATTAGAGCTTAAAATAAGCTGTTCATCATGCTTACCTATTTCGCCGTCGGGGCGGTAAAATTTTAACCCGTTTCTATCAAATGGAATATGGCTGCCCGTAACCATAATACAAGGAATGTTTTTAGCCATAGCTGCGGCAGCTAACGCCGGCGTGGGTATAACACCATAATAAATCACTTCGATATTTAGCTGGCGCAGAGCCTCTGCACAGGCTTGCGCCATTGCATAGCTACTGGGGCGATTATCAATAGCAAGTGCTAAAGTATCAAAGCTAAACTGCTGCTTTAAACAATTAACAAAGGCGCTTGTAAAAGCAGCACAAACCTCTGGTGTAAAATCAGTAACTAGGCCACGGGCACCGCTAGTGCCAAAAGAAATGCCACTTTTTAAAATAACGTCTTTCGAATTAAACACTATTAAACCTTACAAAAATGAGTTTCATATATATAAAAAGGATCGAGAAACTCGATCCTTATCAACAGAAAAATGAATAATTAAACCGTTAAAACATTTAACGATAACTTTGCAAAACATATAGATAAATTTCGCTGGCCACCACTTTCTTTAACTGTTTGCGTGGTTACGAACTTAACCCTAAAGTCGTTTTTTATTAAAAACTTATTATCGTCGATATCAAGTTCGTAAATGTATTCCATAAAATCATGCGATAGCTGTTTTTTACTTACAACTTTATCACCTATTAAAAGGCTCAACTCAATTGGCTCTGCTAACTCATGATAAGGTGAACACACCACTCGGATTTTTTTAACAAAAGCTCGCTTTGGTAACTCGGTCGTTAAATCAACTTCACCTGCGATGTCACTCATCCAAACATGGGTGCCCTCAAGCTGGTTAAAACCACGTAATGAAATATTAGAATCAGCATCAAACGACACCATAACATCTTCATTCTTCGAAGTTTCTTCATTAAAGTCGTTTAACCATTTATAGTCATAGTTAATTTCGTGATCTTTTGTAATCAGCTTATCGACTGTTTGCTCAGCGATATTAAATGTCCAAATAACATTATTATACGTAATAAGTATCGACTCACTATCTTCAAGTGTTTTTTCGCTTACAAATAAAGAAAGGTAACCAAAGTTATAGCCTTCTATTTCGTCAAAATTATTAACCGCCCAAATACCTTTATGCTGCTCAACACCTTCCCCATCTATGAATGAATAGGTAAAGTTGCTGTCCTTATTATCGGCGTAGTGTAAGGTCTCATTATCGCAATTTAAAACAGAAAATATAAAGTATTTGCCTGGTTCGTTGTTATTGCTAAATGGCCCCCTGAAAAATAAAAGTTCAGGACTCTTTACATTAAAAAAGTTTTCATCGACAACTAATTTTGGGGGCGTAGATTGTACTGCAGGCTTTAGTAAATCAATTTTCACTTCATTGCCAAACCACCTTACCCCCTCTTGGACCAGCTCAAGACCCACAATATAAGCGCCCTTGGTTAAGTAATCAGAGTCAATTCTAATCGGCATAATAATTTCTTGACCTGGCGGCAATACAAACGGTATTTGTGTACGCGGGTTATCAAAGTATATGCTATTACCTTCTCTATCATATAAGTGGTAACTTAGGTTAACCCCACGGCCACTTGGTACGCCAATATTGCTAGACCACAACAAATCGCTTTCGTTTTTAACCGCCACAGCAATACGTAAATGGCTTCCATCGTCAGACAAAAACGGCCCTTCAATAACGGTTAACGTATGTTGAGTTTCGTTTTCAGTAAGCTCTTTATCAATTGTTACTTGGCCAATGTCGTTAAGCTTAACATTAGGTAAAACCTGCTCAGGCTCATAATGCTTGTACCAGTTATTGTTCAGTACCACGTCTTTTAATTCATGCGCACTTTCACTCCACGTAGGCCAGTTTACCGGCACATTTTTATAATCCGTACTTAGTTCCTCGTCAATAAAGCGTTCAACCGCTTGCGCTAAGCAGCTTACCGACCCTGGTGTGAAATAACTTGCTTTGGGTGCGCCTTCGCCCACTTCGTGAAACACAGGCAAATCAGAAAGTATTACGGGAGTATTGTGCAGCCCAGCTTCTACTACTGGTAAGCCAAACCCTTCCAAATAAGAGGTCATTATTAGTGCATCTGCCTCTTCATAGGCAGCAGCTAACCCCGCATCAGACAAGCCATTCAACCAAAATAGTCGCTTATTTCTTTCAGGATGATTCTCGAGGGTGGTTTGGAGCATTTTAGTGTCCCACCCCACTTTACCGACTATAATTAAATCTACATCAACGCCACGATCCCACAGTTGTTCAAAGGCTTTTAAGCCATAGTATTGCCCTTTACGAGGCTCTATCGTGCCGACCATTAAAAAGGTGGGGCGTGTTTTAGTAAACCCAAGTTCAGATGCATCGGGTTTTACATCGGCAAAATCAGCGCCAAGCCTAAAGTAACCAATTTTCATTGGGCGAGGTAGCTTTATGTCTTTAATGAGTTGATACATTTCATCGGCAACTGCTTTTGATATACACACAATACCGGTCGAATAGCCAAGAATAAACTCAACCCAAGAGCGAAATACCGGAGGCATACCTTCTGATGTCATAGCAGACATAGTTAAAGGGCCAATATCATAAACGCCATTGACAACCTCCTGCCCCATAACTAATGCATCAGCTAGTCGTTGCCGCTGCCCTTCTAAAAATGTCCAAGAGCTATCCAGTAACAAATAGGAATCATTTTGATTATATTGAAGTCGATTAAAAGGGCTTAATTTTACAGACTCTTTATTTAAGTTGGTTAATTGATACCAATCTTTAGTATTTTGGCTATAACTTAATACAACCTCTGTATTAGAGTTTGTATTTTGAGCTAATAACTCATTAGAGACATTATGCATAACGCGCTGAATACCCGATAAAATAGGGCTTTGAGCAGTCGATGTAACATCCATTATTAAGCGCGGAGCATCTTCAACTTTAGTTAGCTGATTACTAAGTTTATTGTTAGCATTTACATTATTTTTAACCAACGCTTCAAATTCATGCATCGCGATAGCGGCTGTTTTATCCCAAGAAAACTCTTTTTGTCGGCGATGACCGTGCTTAACAATTTTATTTTTAAATGACTCGTCTGTCAGTAGTTTTTGTAATAAAGCAGACAAGCTTGCAGGTTTATCAGGGTCAAATAGTTGCTCTTTATTTTGCACCACTTCAGCTACGGCTCCGCCAAAAGCAGATATAAACGGCGTTCCGCATGCCATAGCTTCTAGCGCTCCCAAGCCAAACCCTTCCATACGCGAAGGCTGTACAGCAACTAGCGCATTTTTATATATATCAACTAACTCATTATCTTCAATGTAGCCTGTTGATAGCAAACACTCTTGGGGGATATCAAATTCATCAAATATATTTTTCAGCGGAAGTAAATGCTCATTTCCAAACTCACCTACTAGCACAAGTTTTAGCTCACCAGATTGGCACTCGGGTAAATTTGCCATAGCTTCTACTAAGCAAGATACATTTTTACGCCAATCCAACCCTCCTACATACACTACATAGCGTCCTAGCTTCGCACCAATAGACGTATTATCATACTGCCACTCATTCACTAACTGACTAAATTCATCAGAAATACCAGCGGATATAGCCGCACTATTAGTTTTATTAAAAATATCTAGGTATTCATCTTGAGTAAAGTCAGATATACACAACACGGTATCAAAATTAGCTATCTCCTCGAACCTGCGAAAATAAGCTTTATTAGTGTTTAAATCCTGCAAGTAAATATCTTCATAGCGATAAGGTATAGCATCGTAAAATATACAGGCCGTTTTAATCCCTTCTAAGCTTTTAACTTTAATAAAAGGGGTTGTTCTGTCAGAAATACCTTCAAAAGGGCTTGCTGAGAGGGCAATATCAGGTTTTATCTCATTGATGTGAGCAGCTAACATTTTCTCATCAAGCATTCGCTCTAAAGTAAAAGCAGCAATATTTTCTGAGTTATGGGTAGCCCCATACCACACTTTAATCGTGATGTTGGGGATGTTTTTTTGCAAATAGTTACGAGTTGCGATAACTTCCTGCTGTAAGGAACCATTCAATGACACTGTAATTTCTACATTTTTAGTAGATAAAGCTTGCAAAAAGTCAGTCACGTACCTGCCTATACCACGAACATTACTCGCTGTTTGAAAACACTGCCCATCTACCCAAATTTTTACTGCCATCATTTATTCCTATACATGCAGATGATACTTAACTCTAGCTTCGTAATATCATCTGTAATTAATTTAACTTATTTTAGCGATTTAGTTAGCTAGAAAAATTATTAATAAACTCAATATATTGATTCTTATTCATTACTTTCACACCTGTAAGTTCATCAAATAATTTCTTCTCAGATTTCGTTATCTTTTTTAGTATATCTAATGCTTTGGGAAAGTCTTTCTGGCTTAAAATTTCTTTTTCGTAATTTGCCGCACCACTGTTAGACTCCACACCATCTGAAATATTGGGGTTGTACTCTAATCCTGCAATTTCATTCACCTTATCTATAAAATCATTCAGTCTGTCTTGCCTACCTATAATGAGTAAGTCATTCTCTTTAAAATTATCAAGGTTATCAGTGATTAAGTATCTGACCTGCTCATTAAAAATCATGTTATAAAAACGACCTTTTGCAGCTAACAACTCATATAAGGTATATTCATTAACCTCTTTATGGAGTGGATGCATAGGGTCGTTGTTTTTTATATGATTATAAAATGAGATTATTCTTGCTATAGGCTCTCGTAATACATTTAAAAATATTCGTGGCTGTAATGTCGGAAATTTCAAGAATGTAGATAAAGGTAAGTGACCACCAAGCATTTCATAACTTGATGCAGTTATGTAAGATTTTTCTAAATCACCTACCAATGGATACGTTTTTTTTTCATCAGACCAAAAATAATTATTTACATTTTTTTTTAGCCAAGCGGTTCTTAAAAAAGTTCCCGCAGTCTTAGGAATATGAATGTATACAAGCACTGATTTAGGAATGTGTTTTTCAAGAAATGTATTTTTATATTCAGTGGAATTTTGAACTTGCCTAATAACCCCTGAAATATCATCGTGCTTTTGTAAATAAGTATCAATAACTTCTTTGCTTTCTGGACTTCTACCTAACATAACATTGTAGACTTCAATGACATCATGCGGTTTTAACATTGCTTTTCCTTATTATTAGTTTGGTCTGCAAATAACTTGACTTAAATTATTTAGTTAATTAAGCCAAGTTATTTTATAACATACTCTTCAATATATCTTTCAGCTTAGTTACCTTTAGCTCAGGGAATAGATTTAATAGCTTGTTGTTGTCGCCTGTTATTTTTTTCACTTCGTCAACGCGCACAAAAGCGGGGTTAACAGAAACATTAATTTTGTAACCTGCTTGTGCTTCTAAGCTTTCGATTATTTGTTTTAATGAGTAGCTATTACCACTACAAATATTAAATACTTCACTTTTAACATCTGATTGTAATAATTTAGCGTAAGCATTCACTACAAAGTCAACAGAAGAGAAGTCTCGGTAAACATCTAAATTACCTAATTCTATTTCGCTTTTTTGCTGCTTAAAGTGTGAAACTATTTTAGGCACCAAAAAATGCTCAGCTTGCCCCACCCCGGTGTAATTAAACGGGCGAGTAATTATTATTGGCAATTTAGTGTAATAATTAGCCACTATTTTTTCCATGGCCATTTTACTGCATGCATAATGATTGACAGGCTCTGGCGGAAAACTTTCCGAAATTAAATCAACATCGGTGTTACCGTAAATATTAGCGCTACTGGCTACAATAACTTTTTTAACATTAGCTTTTGACTTTATTACACTTTGCAGCAGGTTTTCTGTACCCACTACATTAACGCGGTAAAACTCTGCTGCATCACCGTGTCCAACAAACGAAATAGCTGCTAAATGAACAATATAGCTAGGCTCTACTTTGTTAATTATATCAAGCACACTGGCTGCATCAGTTAAATTTACAGGGAATGTATCTTCCATAGAAGATGAGGTATACGTGGTGCCGTATACCTCCATACCTTGTTTTTCTAAATGCTTTTTTAAGTGGCGGCCTGTAAAGCCGCCTATACCAGTGATCAGAACTCTATTATTAAAATGAGAATCCAATTTTATTTCTCCGTAAGTCTGCCTCAACCATCATAGAACACAGTTCTTCAAGTGTTGTTTTAGGCGTCCAGCCTAGCTCTTTTTGCGCCTTTTCTGGGTTACCAATCAGTAGTTCTACTTCTGCTGGGCGGTAAAATTTAGGGTTAATTTTAACTACAATTGCACCTGTTTCAGCATTTTTTGCTACTTCGTTTTCTTCGCTGCCTGACCACTCTAACTCAATGTCCACAGCTTTAAACGACATAGTGACAAAATCACGAACGGTTTCGGTTCTGTTTGTGCCAAGTACGTAGGTATCTGGTTTATCAGCTTGCAGCATACGCCACATACCTTCAACGTAGTCTTTTGCATAACCCCAATCACGTTTAGCATCTAGGTTGCCAAGCTCTAGTACATCTAATTTACCAAGTTTAATTTTAGCTACTGAATCAGTAATTTTACGCGTTACGAATTCTTGCCCACGCAAAGGTGATTCGTGGTTAAATAAAATACCGCTTGTTGCAAATATATCGTAAGACTCACGGTAGTTAATTACCATCCAGTGAGCGTACAGCTTAGCAACACCGTAAGGGCTCCTTGGGTAAAATGGCGTTGTTTCTACTTGAGGAATTGCTTGCACTTTACCAAACATTTCTGACGTAGAAGCCTGATAAAATCTAATTTTAGGGTTAACAATTCTTATAGCCTCAAGAAGATTTACTGGACCAAGCCCAGTAATTTCTGCCGTTGTAACAGGCTGTTCAAACGAAACCCCTACAAAACTTTGGGCTGCAAGGTTATATACCTCAGTTGCATTGGTTGTTTGCAATAGTCTTATAGACGATGATAAATCGGTAAGGTCGTACTCTACTAGCTCTAAGTTTTCGTGGTTTTCGATACCTAGCTCAGCTATTCGCCAAAAGTTAACAGAGCTTGTACGACGGTATGTACCGTAAACCTTGTAGCCTTTTTCAAGTAATAGCTCCGCTAAGTAAGCGCCATCTTGACCGGTGATCCCTGTAACAATTGCTGTTTTCATGTAGTTTCTCTTTTAAATAAATGGAATATATTTTTTATTTATAAAACGAGTTATAAATATCTGTAAACATATTTTATTTGCATAAAGCTTAAATTTACTAAAGCCTTACTCACCTACTATTACAGGTGCTATTATGCAAAATTTATATCTCACTAACGCGTATCAATCTTTATCAAACCCATACAAATCTTCTAAGCGTACTATATCATCTTTGGCGATATACGAGCCCGTTTGTACTTCTATCATTACTAGTGGGATACTGCCTGGGTTTTCTATTGAATGCACTGCACCAATAGGAATATACGTTGATTGATTTTCGGTTATTAGCGATTCTTTATCGTCGCAGCGCACTTTTGCCGTACCCGATACTACAATCCAATGCTCTGCACGATGGTAATGCATTTGCAGCGATAAACGTGCATGGGGCTTAATAGTGACTTGCTTTGATTTATAACGCTCGCCGCGTTGTAGTAAGTTTATGTGCCCCCAAGGGCGATAGACTGTACGGTGCTGTACCGATTCTAGGCGTTCGTCACGATTTAGTTGCTCAACTACTTTTTTAACGTCTTGCACACGTGATTTATCAGCTATCAATACGGCATCGCTAGTTTCCACAATCACTAAGTCACTAACCCCCACGGTAGCAACTAGCTTATCTCGAGCGTCTACTAGGCAATTTTTGGTATCTATGCTTTTGATATCACCGCGTTTTACATTTTGGTTTTCGTCTTTTTCTTTTACTTCCCAAATTGATGACCACGAGCCTACATCGCTCCAACCGGCATCCAGCGGCACCATTGCGGCATGCTCTGTTTGCTCCATGATAGCGTAATCGATTGAGTCGTCTGGGCAGGTTAAAAATGTTTCAGCATCAACGCGCACAAACTCAGAGTCGTTTACTGCATTTTGTATTGCGGCTTTACATGCCGTAAGTATTTCTGGCTGGTGTTTTTCAAGCTCTTGAATGTAGGTACTTGCTTTAAATAAGAACATACCACTGTTCCAAAAATATTCGCCCGACTCAACATAACTTGTTGCTGTTTTTAAATTTGGTTTTTCTACAAACTCTTCAACGGTTAGGCAATCGCTACCTTTAATTTTTTTACCACTGCGTATATAACCGTAACCGGTTTCTGGCTTATCTGGCACTATACCAAAGGTCACTAGCCGACCGGTTTCTGCGCATGCTTGGGCTTGCTTTATTGCTTCATGAAACGCGTTAATATCGGTAATAACATGATCAGCTGCTAACACAAGCAGTAACGGATCAGAACCTTTTTCAATGGCTTTTATAGCCGCTAAAGCAACCGCAGGGGCTGTATTTCGGCCTTGTGGTTCTAATAAAATATCACCGCCAAGTGCATCAATTTCGTTTAGTTGCTCTGCAACTACAAAACGGTGGCCTTTATTACATATAATTGACGGAGCAAGTGTTTCTAGCCCTTTTAAGCGTAAAATGGTTTCTTGTAACATCGTGCTTTCACCAATTAATGACAAAAACTGTTTAGGATGCTGTTTACGTGATAATGGCCATAACCGTGAACCATTTCCACCTGACATAATTACAGGTAAGATCATTGCTTTATCCTTTCAATTTCATAAAAATTCTTTTTAATATATGTTTAATTGGGTGTACTTGCTCTTGCAACTTGCCCCTTACCTTTTAAGTGATAAGCTTTACTCTGTGCTGATACAAAACAACTTTGACCTGCCTTTAAAGTTAAACTTTTATTATTGCCCGCAATAACAGCGACCTCACCTTCTATAACAAATAAAATCTCAGCAGAATGGACTTTGCAGGACAGCTTAGAATAATTATTTTCCAAAGAAACAATACTCAACTGAAAATCCTCTACATCGGTGCAAAAGCATTGCTCGTATTCATTTAAAGGCGTGCATGCTATTTTTAAGTTGTTATGGTCTATTGGTTTAAACACTGTGGTATGCAATAGCTCATTAATATCAATATGCTTATGTGTTAAACCACCGCGTAAAACGTTATCAGAGTTAGCCATTATTTCAAGTGAAGTACCTTTTAAGTAAGCATGTAACGTTCCTGCACTCAAATACATTGCTTCACCAGGCTGCAATATTATGTGGTTAATTAAAAACGGGCTTAACACACCAATATCCCCTGGATATTCTGTATTTAGCTCAATAGCTAACTGCCAAAGTCTTTGAAATTCTTTAGAATCTTCATTCTTATTAAAGCGTATCTCAATATTATGTATAGCTTCATACACCAATTCACCTGGCTCTGGGTGGGTCATCAGCGCTTCATAAAAATTTTTTAAACCATCAGAGTTTAACGAATCAGCTAATTTATTAATTAGCAAACCTAACTTAGGTCCTTTAATTAAATCAAATAGTTCAATTATTTGGCTATATTGCCGAAAACCATTTAAAGCATGAAATTCGGTTATCGCATAAACAAGCTCTGGCTTATGGTTTTTGTCTTTGTAGTTTCGGTGCGGTGCCGACAAGGGGATTTTCTTTATGTTTTCTTTTTCCCATCCAGCTATTGCCTGTGCTTTATTTGGATGACTTTGAATAGACAACGGCGAATCGGCCGATAACACCTTAAATAAAAAAGACAGTTCGTTAGTAAACTTGTTAGCACACTTTGGACCTAGCACGGCCACCGGTTCGTTTGCAATTAACTCGCTTAACGGCATTTGCTGTTTGTTATTTAAATTGACAAACGACACCGCTTTAGGGTGTGCTCCCATCCAGAGTTCTGCTAATGGTCGGTTGTCAGGGTTTTGATACCCATACAATTCGACCATGGTTTTAGGGCAACCCCAATCGTTATTAATTATGGGGTTTTCTAAATGATAAACTGTCATGCAGATAGCTCTTTATTAGTAAAAACGACTTGGTACATTTTATAAAAGTACTTCCCACCACGTTTCGTTATCTAAATACCAATCTAGTGTTTTAGCAAAACCGGTTTCAAAACTCTCTGCCGGTACATAACCTAGCTCGTTATTGGTTTTTGTTGCATCAATAGCGTAACGACGGTCGTGCCCAGCGCGGTCCTCTACGTAGGTAATGAGCTGCTCGACGTTATTTGCTATAGCCGATTTAGCGTTCGGAAAACGCTTTGCAAGCGCTGGGTTTGTAGCAAACTTTTCACCCATTACTTTACACACTAGTTTAACTATATCTATATTAGCCCATTCGTTATTGCCACCAATGTTATAGTTTTCGCCAATACGCCCCTTTTGTAGTACCAGCTCTATACCACGGGCGTGGTCTTCTACGTATAACCAGTCACGAATTTGCTTGCCATCACCATATACCGGCAGCGGTTTATCATTTAAAATATTGGTTACGATTAAAGGAATTAACTTTTCGGGAAAATGGTACGGCCCATAGTTGTTAGAGCAGTTTGATGTTGTTACCTCAAGGCCATAAGTATGGTGGTACGCGCGCACTAAATGGTCACTCGCCGCTTTAGATGCTGAATATGGTGAATTTGGTGCGTAGGCTGTTTCCTCAGTAAAAGCTGGATCGGTAGCGCTTAACGTGCCGTAGACTTCGTCAGTGCTTACATGATGAAAGCGATGTACCGAAGGCTCATAACCAGCCTCTTTCGGCTCGTCTATCCACTTTTTTTTAGCTGCCTTTAATAAGCTATATGTACCAAGTATGTTTGTTTCTATGAATGCGTCCGGCCCAGTTATAGAGCGATCTACATGCGACTCGGCAGCAAAATGTACAATGGTGTTTAGTTGATACATATCAATTAGACTTTCTACTAATGCTGTATCGCAAATATCACCGTGTACAAAGGTCATATTTGGGTTGTTCTCTACTAGATCAAGGTTAGCTTTATTACCTGCATAGGTAAGCGCATCAAGCACTATTACTTTGTCTTTTGGGTGGTTAGCAAGCCAGTAATGAACAAAATTTGCACCGATAAACCCTGCTCCACCTGTTACTAGTAGATTTTTTACTGTCATTTTTTTTCCGCTTTATAAATTTCACTTTAAGTGTTTGACATTTAAAGTATTGTTATGCACCGATAGGGGCAAAGCCCTCAGTCCAATTCATTATTTGCCTACACTAGATAATTTTTCTTGCGCCTGCAATTGCTACTGTTTTTTCATTGTATTCTTGGTGATGATAATCTCTCATCACTTTATGAGCTTTAGCCCAAACCATTTTACCACCGAGGACATAGAAGCCCTGCGCGCTGAACCGAGAAGTTACTAACGCCAGCAAGCTGTGCGTCTACAAGTAATAATTACTTCTCCTTCTCTTCTTTATGTCCTCTGTGGTAATAAAATCACTTTCATCGTTTATTTAAAAACAAATCTACCACCGAGAGCACAGAGGCGCTTCGCGCTGCACAGAGGAAAAGCTCTTCTCCTTTTCTTCTCCGTGTCCTCTGTGGTAGTAATAACCACTTAACCCTTGAATGGGCTTAGCCCAAAAAATTTTACCACAGAGAGCACAGAGGCGCTGCGCGATGCACTGAGAAAGATCTTCTCCTTCTCTT
>NZ_PNDP01000023.1:0-23383 GCF_005886415.1 Pseudoalteromonas sp. S327
CAAACCTAGGTTTGTGCTTTTTGCGCTTTAAATATATGGAGCTTTATTGGTAAACCTTGGGCAAGTAAAAACAGCAGTTGCTAACTTGTACTTTTATACTTCGTATTTAATCGTGTAAGTTTATTAAATAACTTAATAACAACTCCCAATAATGTTAATTAAAAGCTAGCCATGCATCTCAAACATATCATTATCTCTTTTAAAACTTTCATTTTATTTGCACAATTTATTGCCATACTAAAACCTTCGTATATAAATCGTTTTGGGGTAAGTATGAGAACAATTAAACGAAGTCGTTTAAAAGCGCCTAGCGTTAACACTACAAAAACTAAGCTCGCATTTTGCCTGCTTAGTGCCACGGTACTTTTAACTGCATGTGGCGAGCAGATAAAAAGCGAAAGTACACCTGCCTCCCCAGAAGCTAAAAGCGCTAAAAACACGCTTATTAATACCAATGATTTTAATATTAAAGCCATGGTAAAGCTGCCACAAACTGTAGAGTGCACGCTTGAAAACGGCCTACAAACTCAGTGTGCTCAAGTGGTTTTAAAATATCAGCCAGACAATATTGAAGTCGGCCCTTTTTGCCCAGAAACACTCGACGACGTAGGTGGAATTTGGGATTGGGATGGCACCGATGCGGGGCTATATAGGTTAGATAAAGCATTTTTAAACATGCTTAACGAGCAAGGGTTTACCTTTTACGATGAAGACGGCAAAGTGCATATTGTTGATAACGCGACCATTCGCCCAACCGTTGATCATGCATGTATTAATGTATCGGTAGATAAAAGCGTAGAAATTACCGCCCTTTTACCACTGCACCCTGTTATGTCTGAGCAATCAACAGCGTTGGGCACTGTATCTAAAGTGGGTATAGCGCTTGCGGGTGTGCCTATTTTTTCGGATGCGCCAAGTGTGCAACATACTGGGCATTTACCCGCGCTTGATACGTGCGCAGGTCATATTGATCCGGGCGGTTGGTACCACTACCACGGCACCGCTAGTGATATAGACAGCGTATATAAACACGAACATGTAAACGCTAACTGTAATAATTTAACGCAAAAGCCAAGCGCCCTATTTGGTTATGGCTTTGATGGCTACCCAATTTACGGAAGCCAAGAAATTGATGGTACATCCCCAACCGAGCTTGATAGCTGTAATGGCCACACAGGCCCCGTGGGTGAAAGCGGCATAGTTACTTACCACTACCATGCAAGTAATACATTCCCTAACTTACCTAAATGCTTAAAAGGTGTGGTTGCACAAAACAACTTTATGACCACAGCACAAGCAGGTGTAGGGGCTAAGCCACCTGAAGGCACTAAAATATCTCGCCATGAACCACCAGGTGGTGGCGGTCCAAAAGCGGGTGGCCCTAACGACGGCATGTCGCCACCGGGGTTTGCTGAGGCAGCTAACAAACTAGGCGTTAGCGAAAAAGTGCTTATGCAAGCAATGCAAAAAGCCGGCGGCCCTAATGCCGATTTAACGGTTGTAGCAAAGGCACTTAACGTAACACCGGAGCAACTAAAAGCAGCCCTACCCGAAAAACCTAAACGCTAATTAACCTGAACTCTGGTTAGAGATTTACTAACATATTGAACCATAATGATATTTAAGTTTATTTTCTAGCCAGAAACTTTCAGTGAAAATAAGGCAAATTTACGCGTCAATAGCTGGCCTATTGCAAATAAATTAAGCGCGGTTAGCACTGAAAATAGCTGCTCGAGATAGATTTATTATCCAATAATTCAGGCTAATTATAAATTACGGCAAGTGTTAAAAGCACTTGCCGTAACAATTAGTTACGCAACTTATAGCCTATAAAAGTTCCTAAAATCGTCAAAAATGTGAGAAAACGTTGGCTTGTGTCAAGAACAGTAAACGTTAGTAAAAAGCTGTAAACACGCCCCTGTTATCGGTTACATGTCAGTTACCATTCAGTTTAAAGCGCTAGTATTGAACCCAGTTATGTAACAACATACACGAGGCACTAGTATGGAACTGACTCAATTACTCCCTGCTCTACTTGCCATAAGTGCAGTATCTGGCGCTGCATATGCAGCACCCAATGAGCGAGAACACGCAAAAAGTTTTAATAATGAGCGCGCAAAACGCATCGAATACAAACGAGATGAGCGCCGCGATGACAAAAAACAGCGTATAGAATATAAAAAAAACGACCGTAAAGAGCGCAAACAAGCCAAACGCGAGCACCGCAAAGAGCAAAAGCGCAAAGTTGCCCATTACAAACAGCAGCAACGCACTCGTAATTATTTTAAACATAATCGCCACAACGTAGTGACCTACCGGCCTGGGCATTATTTTAATCATTTACCGCGCAATAGTGCTTCAATCAGATTTAATGGCATTACGTTTACATTTAGTGATGGTATTTACTACAGAAAAGCAAAAAGAGGCTACCACGTAGTTAAGCCACCAAGAGGCTTAAGAATACGCTCTCTACCAAGGCATTATTCACACTTTAAACGCCATAATACCACTTACTATGCCTACCAAAATGTATATTACGTGGCAGATAATAATGGCTATAGAGTAGTTGATGAGCCTAAAATAGTAGTTAATCAGGCTATTAAGGTAGGCAGTGCTAAAAATTATGATTTAGGGCAAACCTACGACACCCTCCCTATTTCGGCAGAGGCAGTCACGATTAACGATCAACAATATTTTAAGTACCAAGATATTTATTTTTTACCGCAAATAAACGGTGACGAAATAAAATATTTAGCGATAAATTTAGGGTAAACAATTTAGCTCAAACGCAGGGCAAGTTGCGCTAAGCATCTTGCTCTTTTGACATTAAGTCGGCCATTCGTTGGTTAATTTCTTGCTCACTTAAATCTTCTTTATGGGTGCCTATGGTCCAAATATGCCCGAATGGGTCTTGTAGGGTGCCGGCTCTATCACCGTAAAACTGGTCGTGCACTGGGCGTACTTCTGTAGCGCCAAGTTCAATTGCCTTTTTAAATACGCTGTCTACATCTTCTACGTAAAGCATTAAACTTACCGGTGTGCCACCAAGTGCATTGGGGCTTTTAAATGACTCGTCCGGGCATGAGTCCGAAATCATAATATGGGAGTCGCCAATTATAATTTCAGCATGGGCTATACCGCCCTCTGGTAGCGGCATTTGCATTACTAACTGCGCATTAAATGCATCACGATAAAAACAAATAGCTTGCTGAGCACCTTCTATAATTAAGTACGGTGTTACCGAACTAAACCCTTTGGGAATTGCTGAAACAGTCATAACGCTCTCCATTATTTTTTATGGGTGTATGTATTTAGCCTATAGGTTAAAAACACTTCTTTCAACGTGTTAACTCATTTAAGTCACTATAATTAAATTAGCCAATTTGTGGTCAATAACTATACTAGCTGTAATATATATCTTACTTTTATTTGCTTAGGACTTTTATAATGTTAGCTAAAATTAGCCTAGCCGCTAAAAAGTATAAAGTTCTGAAGTATTTAGTTTTAAGCTGGTGTGCTTTATTTGCCCACCAAAGCGTGGCTAAAGTTGTGATTGCCATTGTAGGTAAAACAAAAAACGACTCTTTTTATCAGCAAGCCTTTAAAGGCTGTTTGCAATTTAGCAATGAGCACCCTGAAATAGAATGCAAGTACGATGGACCAAAAGACTTTCAAGACATTCGTAGCCAATCTATGGTCATTAATAGGTTAGTTGACCAAGAAATAGATGGGTTAATCGTAGCAACAACCGATTCTCAGCATTTGGTCACTCGTTCATTAATGGCGCTTAAAAGTAAAAACATTCCTGTTATAACGTTTGATTCTGACCTGCTAGAAAAACACCAACAGTACCGCCTAGCCTACGTAGGCAGTAACAACTTCGACTTTGGCGTTGCCTTAGGCGAGCAAGTAAAAAAACTGACCAACAAAGCAAATAATACGCTTTGCATGCAGTCGGGGCACCATACAACCCCTAATTTAAACAAGCGTATTGCAGGGGTTAGGTATGCGCTGTCGGATCAAGCGACAGCGCACCTATCAGGTAAAAACGGCTGGCGCGAACATAGTCGCTGCCCCTTATTTAGCTTAGGTAAGCGCGAAGAGTCACTAAAGCAGTTAATGCATTTATTAAAAATGGACAACCCACCCATTTTTTTAGCTGTGGCGGGGTTTGCACAATTTAACCCTCATTACGTAAATGCCTTAGCGCCTTTTAAGCAACGTATTGCCGATAAAGACATTATTATTGTTTCTGCCGATACAGAAGAAATACAGCTCAATGTGTTAAGCAGAGGTCTCTCTTCGGCTAACATAGGGCAAAACCCTTTTGAAATGGGCCGCTTGAGCACCAAGCTAATGCACGACTACATTTTATATAATAAAAAGCCTGCGCAATCTCACTACTACACCGACTTTCATTACTGTACACAAAGTAACGCCTCACAGTGCACTGTTAATCATTAAAATTTTACCCAGTTACTGGGAGTTATGCCCTTTTAAGTACGACGCAGTGCACTTTAGCCAGCGTATTATTGCTCTAAGTTTAAGCGTTGGTGCCACGCTGCAATGCTTTCATCGGGGTATTCATCAAACTGTTTATCATTCTTTTGGATATGCGGGGTAACCCAATTGGCCTTACTAGCAAGCATTAAATGGGTGTGCTCTGGCGGTACGGGTAATTCGCTGTCTATTGCACCAGCAAAGGGATGAACTTGCTCAGGCCATCGCGAATCATATAACCACAAGTTACTGCTGCAGTGTTTACAAAAATGGCGCTCAGCGGGGCTGGTTTTATCACCCACTTTGGCATGATAAATAGTAATATGCTCACGCCCTGTAACCTCAAGCGTGCTGTATTGTGCGTTCAAGTTTATAACAAACCCGCCACTGCCGGCCGTTTTACGACAAATAGAGCAGTAACATAAGTTATAAGGATAAGGGTGTTTAGAGCTCACACTAAACGTTACTTTGCCACAGTGGCAAGCGCCTTTAAGCTTCATAATAAATCCAATTAGTTACTGTTTAGAGTTAATACCATAACCAGTTAGCCATAAAAAAACCACACCCTTTACAGGGTGTGGTTATTATTTGCTAAAGCGTTTTGTTCTAACGCTGCCAAAATCTTAAATTGCGCAATGTTTCAATAAATTTATCTGCAGAGTGCATGTTTAAATCTATCCAACCATCGTCGGCTTTACCATCAAGCCCTGCGGCTTCAAATAATGCCATAGCATCTTTTGTGTAGCCTATGTATTTCATGTGCGCGAACGCATCGCTCACAAAGTCTTTTGCCTCAGGGATACCAGCAAGCTTCTTAGCGCCCTCTTGCGTTGCAAGTACCATCACCGCATCGTAAAGCACCGAAGGGCCGCCATTGATTACTTGATCCGCTGCTACATGCTTACCTTTACTGCAACATGCACCACCTACTTGTGCGGCAACAATTTCGTAGTTAGCACCTTCAGCGTCTAAGGCATTTGTAACCGAATTAAAAATATCAGCATCAAAGCCATCGCTCACTAAAATACCTAACTTACGACCTTTAAAGGTATCTGGCGCATTTTTTAAAATACTTAGCGCATCTGATACAGGTAAATCGTTACGCGTTGGCATAGCAGCTTCAGCCGGCCCTGGCATATCTTGCAGGCGCAGGCCTTTTGCAACTTCTTGCGCTAATGTGTTATCTACATTTAATAAGTGCGAAACCACACGCTCACGAATCGGCACATGCTCTACTTTTGAAAGCTCAAATACAAACGCATATTGAATGTGCGCTTGCTCTACGTCTGTTTGGCTTAAGTAAAATTGGCGCGCTTGGCTGTAGTGATCGCTAAATGTTTCTGAGCGATAACGCAGCTTATCTCCACCGCTTACTTCTGGCTCGCTTGAGCTTTTAAAGCCATGCACTGGGCATTCGCGGGGGTTATGCTCATCGCCGCTCCATGAGTTTGGCTCGTAGTTAGCACGCCCTTTAGGGTTATGCATTGCCATGTGGCCATCTTGTTGAAAATGACGCATTGGGCATTTAGGCGCATTAACCGGAATATGCGTAAAATTAGGACCGCCTAAGCGTTTGGTTTGAGTATCTAAATACGAAAAGTTACGCCCTTGCAGTAATGGGTCAGGTGTAAAATCAAGCCCAGGTACAATGTTTTGAGTACAAAAAGCAACTTGCTCTGTTTCGGCAAAAAAGTTATCAACTACACGGTCAAGCACCATGCGGCCCACAATTTTTACGGGTACTTGCTCTTCAGGTATAAGCTTGGTGGCATCAAAAACATCAAATTCAAATTCATCAGCAAATTGCTGATCAAACACTTGTACACCCAGCTCCCACTCTGGGAAGTCGCCTTTACCAATAGATTCCCACATGTCTCGACGATGAAAATCAGGGTCTGCACCATTAAGTTTAAGTGCTTCGTTCCACACTACTGACTGCATACCGGCTTTTGGTTTCCAATGAAACTTAACAAATTTTTCATCGCCATTTGCATTAATAAATTTAAAGGTATGAACACCAAAGCCTTCCATAAAGCGTAAAGAGCGCGGTATCGCTCTATCTGACATGGCCCACATAATCATATGAATTGACTCAGGCGATAAACTTACAAAGTCCCAAAAGTTATCGTGCGCGGTTTGCGCTTGTGGAAAACCACGGTCTGGTTCAGCCTTAGCTGAGTGAATTAAATCAGGAAACTTCATCGCATCCTGAATAAAAAATACAGGTATGTTGTTACCCACTAAATCCCAGTTTCCTTCTTGGGTGTAAAATTTAACAGCAAACCCGCGAACATCACGTGCTAAATCGGGAGACCCTTTATTCCCTGCAACAGTTGAGAACCGTGCAAATACCGGTGTTTTTTCACCTTTGCGCTGAAAAATATCAGCACAGGTTAAATCTTCAAGCGTGTCGTAGGTTTCAAAATAACCATGAGCACCGTAGCCTCTGGCATGTACCACACGCTCTGGAATGCGTTCGTGATCAAAGTGAAACAGCTTTTCGCGCATTACATGATCTTCTAATAAACCTGGGCCGCGCTTGCCTGCACGTAATGAGTTTTGATCGTCGCTAACAGGGCACCCTTGCGCGGTGGTCATCGTTGGGTATTCATCAGAAGCCTTTTGATGTAATTCGCCACCATGCCCTTTATTGCCTGAGTATTTAAATGATTCAGCCATGTTTAGTCCTTCATACAATTTGATTTAATGGGTCGATAGTTTTTATGGGCTTTAAATTAAAAGCGACTATGCAAATGCAAAATAAAGACCAGCCATCCAACCTAGTAAAAAAAGGGCTATACAGACAAAAAAGTAGTATTTGAGGTAATTTATAAAAGAAAAAATTACACAGGCGTGTAACTTTTTCAGACAAAAAAAGAGCACTTAAAAAGTGCTCTTAGGCTTAAGCCTTAATCTTTATTCTCGTTAACTAAAATAACTTTACGATGTGGGAATGGAATTTCGATATTGTTTTCATCAAGGGCTTTTTTAATCAGCTCTGGCACCGTGTATAAAATTTCGAAGTAGTGCTCGCCTTTACAAAAAGGTCTTACTAAAAAGTCTACCGAGCTGTTGTTTAGTGTTTCTACTTCAACAAAAGGAGCAGGGTCTTTTAGTATGTGTGGGTGAGCCTCAAGCACGCTATCAATAACTTTGCGAACAGCGTCGGTGTTTTCATCGTATGCCACACCAAAGTGCATATCTACGCCACGAATAGGGTGATGCGAGTGATTAATAATTTGCGCTCCCCAAATTTGGCTATTTGGGATAATAACTTGCTGATTATCGAACGTTTGCAAAATAGTTGTAAACATATCAACCTCGGTAACTTTACCAAAGCGCCCTGCGGCTTCAATAAAGTCGTTTACTTTGTAAGGTCTAAATATAAGTAACATTACACCTGCAGCTAAGTTAGACATAGCACCTTGCAGCGCTAACCCAATAGCTAAACCTGCCGCACCTAATAGCGCAATTATTGAAGCTGTTTGCACACCAAAGCGGTTTAACACGGCAATAAATACAAACGCTAAAATAACATAGCGCGCCATACTGCCTAAAAAGCGAAACAGCGTGTCATCAAAGTGAGTGTATTTATGGCATAAACTAATAATCATATTGCGCACTTTACCCGCAAGCCATAAGCCTATTAGTAATATAACAATTGCCATTAGAATATTTGTTGCCCACATTACTGCTGCCGGCAAATACTGATTTACATCAATATTATTTATTATCTCATCCATTTTATTGTTCCTGTTAGACTGGTTGTAAATACAAAAGCATACAAAACACTTTATATTAACTTTTTATTAACCTGCCTACGAGTTTTATATTGTATTTTTATATAAAGCAGCTCTATTACGTTTTAAATTTAAATAATCCTTTAATACAAATTACCTCTGGTTTTAAAAAGTAAATTTACCGATAATTGCACCTGTAAATCTCGTGTAGCAGTTAGGTTACTGCTCGCTAAATATTAAAAAGGACTATTATGAAAAAACATTCCCTTCTACTTATGGCCTCCGCACTTACCTTCTTTGTAGGCTGCACAACAACTGTCCCAGTTAAAAATTTTGAGGACCATCCAATTCCAAAAATTTCTTCAACGAATAGCGATCTTCAACAGATCGAAAAAGGGATAGTTAAAGCCTGTATAAAACTAGGGTGGGAGTGTACACCTGAATCTGCAGGAGTAATTAATGGTGTTTTGAACATTAGAACTCACCAACTAACAGTTGCAATTAACTTCGATGAAACTGCTTATAGTGTTAGTTACGTTAGCTCTAAAAACCTTAATTACAATGGCAAAAAAATTCACCGTCAGTATGTAAATTGGGTCACAAACTTAATACGTCACATCGACGCTGAAATGATCTAACTTATTATTGTTTACGGTTGTAGCCTACCTACTTGGGCTACAATAATTCTTTAATTTAGACATGACACAAAATAAACCGACTACTTATTGAACAATTCAAGTTTTTCATTCGTATAGCTTTACCTATAAACAAAAAAATTAAGTTATTGATAACCAATAATTAAAAATTTCTCTTTAATTATTCAATCTCTAATTTTACTCAGCCCTTACATTTGTAAATAAAGCCAATGTGTTCTAAACCTTTAAGAGACACCTTGTTAAGGAGCGTTGTTATGCCAACAACAAATACGATTAATAAACACTCTGAATTTGCCCGCTGCATTGAATGCAATAAGGTAAACACATTTGCGGCTTTTCACTGGCTAGCACTGGCATTTAAAGACATGACCCGTGCGCCCATATTGAGCCTTATTTACGGGGTAATATTTACCCTTATTCCTGTTGCTATTGTTTACTGGGCAATGTTTACAGGTACATATTTAGTAATACTGCCTGCAACCGTGGCGTTTGCATTAATAGGCCCAGCCTTTGCGGCAGGCCTTTACGATGTAGCATGGGAGCTTGAAAAAGGTCATAAACCCACACTTAGCCACTCTATAAAGTCGATGTTTAGAAACCCAGTAGGCGAATGGGGCTTTGCAATAATGCTAATGGTTATCATGATTGCTTGGATGCGTTTAGCCGCGCTTGTGCATGCTTTATATCCTAGCCACGCCAATCCCACCTTTGAAGAGTTATCGGCGTTTTTAACGTTAGGCAGCATAATAGGAGGGGTATTACTGGTGACTGTATTTTCGCTTTCTGCTTTTGCTCCACAAATAATGATGGAGCGCCGAGTAGATATTATGACCGCTGTAATAAGCTCTATGAACGCTGTAAAAACTAACTTTGCCGCTATGGTGGTATGGTCAATTTGTATATTTTTATTGGTAGCTGTTGGTTTTGCTACCGGCGCCACGGGCTTTATTGTAATTATGCCTTTGCTTAGTTACGCCAGTTGGCATGCTTATATTGCAGTTATTAAAACCAAAAAACCTCGTGGTTACGAGTAACAACCAACCACTTAAAGTTCCAACCACACTGACTAAAAATAGCGCCAAAAGGCGCTATTTTTTTATCAGCCTAGCAAAGCAAGCTGTGCTTAAAATACCCAAATAGCATGTAAAAAGGGCTGGTTTTCTATTTTATTAGTCCCTAACTTGTTGTACCAATAGCGCCACTCTACCCCTACCATTAACTGCTGCGGGTTTAAATTAAAGTTTTGCCCTACATCCCAATGCACAGCGGGTTGAGCAAGCAACCACTCATTAACTTTATTGCCTAGTTCGTCATCACGTCCAGAAATATATTCTACGTGGCCGGTAAAATAAAATGCTTGGCTAGCTAGTGTAAAAGGTGCACCCCATGCAAGGTCTATAAAAATGCTGTTGTCTTGCTTGGCTAGCTGATCTTTTTGCACGCCGCCGTTGGCATCAATGTAACCTGCAAATGTAGTTGTTAAAAAATCAAAACCTGGGGCATCCCAGCTGAGCTTGATGCCTGGGGTATATTTCATTAACCCCTCTTCACCGGCGTTTATACCAAACACTAAACCTGTGTCTTTTATTGCACCATAACGCACAGAGGTATCAAAGGCTTTTGATAAGCTAAGTGTTGTGTACCACTCGCCATATATACCCGTATCTTGAAAACCATCACTAAGGCTGTCGTTTAAAAAGTCGATAAAAAAGTAGTTATCACCTAAGTCATGCTCTGAGGCATGCTCTATGGTGTAGGTGCGTGTAAATGACGACTCCCCGGTAAAGGGATTTAAGGCATCGCCAAAATTTGTGTGAAGCTGTGTGACGCTCCAATTTGCTGCTAGTGCTGAGTGAGACAAAAGCAGTATAGATGTTGTAAACAGTGTTTTTAAAAAATTCATGATTTATTTACATAACCCCAATTAAAATGCGGCGGGAGTATATCAGTGAGCATTCACCAACTAAAGAGATTAAATAAGTACAAAGGCTGATTTTTAAAATCTAAGCAGTAAAGCCCAGTAGCGCGACTTTAAAAGAGCAGCGTTAGCCCTGTATAAAACACCTGAATTAATCATTACGCAGGTAATAAATAAGCACCTTTATATTTTGTATACCCTTGCTTAGCTTATTTACTGGGTTTTATTTAGAGGTTGTAGCGCATGCAATATTAAGGTGAGCTTTAAAGGCAATTTAATAACGGCGTGAATTGTAAGGCTAAGCACATTAGGTAGCTGTATTACACAGACTATGCCTTATTGAGCATAAACAAATTTCAACTCTTTCGATAAACAGCCATAGTTTTTTACTACTGTGCACAATTTACAAAAATAAGTGCATAAAATTCATATTCTATGTCTCTCCTTTTTTAACCCTACGTACCCAATGAAAATAAAACATTAAATATCAACAACTTAAGTAAGCAAACTTGGTAGGCATAGGCTTTGCTTCATGTATTGCAAGTTAAATGGTAGCAATGGCTACATACAACAAATTACACAACGGGAGACATTATGAGTAACTCACAACACCCAATTGAATTTACAGCCCCAGGTATGGATAACGAATCAGCAAAAAAAACAATTGAAACACTCGATAACCGACTCGTAGCGCTTTTAGACTTACAACTTACTTTAAAGCATATTCACTGGAATGTAGTAGGCCCAAGCTTTATTGGTGTGCATGAAATGTTAGACCCACAAGTCGATGCTATTCGCGAAATGACCGACACCATCGCAGAGCGGATTGCTACATTAGGCGGTACGCCACAAGGTACACCTAAGTCAATTGTAGATCGCCGCACATGGGAAGAATACTCATTAGGTAAAGCCTTTGTAGTAGAGCATTTAGGTGCATTAGACAAAGTATACAGTGGCGTAAACGCCGACCACCGCAAAGCCATTGGCACGCTGTCTGACTTAGACCCAGTATCAGAAGATATGATCACTAGCCAGCTAGGTGACTTAGAACAGTTTCAATGGTTTGTACGTGCACACATTGAATCGTCTGCAGGTAAACTAAATCATTAATTTATTACCCACTTTGCCATACAAGGAGTGTTAATAAGAGTTAAAGGACTAGTAAAGATACAAGGATACGTTACATAAGTAGGTACAGGATGAAGTGCAAACTACAAGGACCCGTTGCTTATTACATAAAGGATGTAGTAAATGCACCAAGGATGATCAAAGCTTGCTAACGGATTTGGTAAACCTACAAGGATTGTTAAAATGCAAACGCTTAGCATACCTATACTAAGCGTTTGCATTTTTACCACTTTAAAGCTTAAAACTATCCCAAGGACCAGTAATAGCCAACGTTTTAGTTGGCATGTATACGTTTACAAACAAGGTTTGCCCGTCAGGTGAAAAACACGCCCCAGCAAGCTCTGTTTGCGCATGCAATTTAGCAAAGTTATACACCTCTCCTTTAGGTGTTACTCCGCGTAAATGGTTATTCACCGTGTCTGTGTATTGATCCTCACATACAATTAAATGCCCGTTAGGTGCTACCGTTAAATTATCACCAAAGTTGTATAACGACTCGTTTGTACTTTCTACAAATAGTTGTATTTTACCAGGCTCATTTTGCTCTAACTCAGTGCCTTCGTTTTTTGAAGGTGTGTACTTCATTACCTGACCTAACTGCTTTTTGCCCCCATTAGTACAGCAAAAATAAAGCTCATTTTTACCCCAATGTATTCCCTCTCCTCTTGCAAATAAGGCTGCACCTTTTTTATAACCTTGCTTACGTAGGTCATCATTTGGGCTTTTAGGGTCTGTGAGCGTTATCCATTCAACTAAAAGGTCGCTGTGTAATGGCATGGCTGGTGAATCCCAATTTCGGCTATCAAACTGAGGCTGGTTTTTAATTACCATCGCTTGCAATGTGCCGCCTTTATTTAACTTATCGCGATGATGAGGAATAAACCGATAAAACAAACTATCGCCTCTATCTTCAGTTAAATAAACAATACCAGTTTGTGGGTCTATTGCTGCGGCTTCATGATTAAAGCGGCCCATATCATATAATGGCTCAGGCTTAATTAAGCCTTTGGCGCTGGCTGGTACTTCAAAAATGTAGCCGTGAGATTGAGACAAGCCATCGCTTTTATCCATAACGGTTTCTTCGCAGGTTAGCCAACTGCCCCACGGCGTTACACCGCCTGAGCAGTTTCTTATTGTGCCACACAGCGATAAATACTCTTGCTCGCGCTTTTGCTCTTTTACGTTATAAATTATATGGCTAGTGCCCCCAGGCAAAGCTACACCATTTTTAAATGAATCATAGGCTAAGGGGGTTTTGTGATTACTAATTAAATCAGACGCTTTATTAATGTGTTTAGGTTGTAACTCATGGTTACGTATAAGGGCTACGCGCTCGTTATCTAATGCAATACAACCCATGCCATCGGCACGGTCGGGTACGTCTAAACCATCATCCATTTTATCGCCAAGTGCCGATATAACCCGATAACTAAAGCCTTTAGGTAAATCTAATAAGGCCTGAGGGTCGGCTATTAATGGGCCATAAGCTGGCAACTTAGTCGTTACTTCAGGTAAAGCAACGTTACCCATTGCGCTGCGCGATAAGCCAATAAACGCAAGCGAGCCTGCACTAAATAAAAACTCTCTTCTAGAAACCATTATTTTATACCCGTGTTTTTTATTAAATCTATAGTAAAGGAAATAACCCGCTAGAAGTGCGGCGCTTTGCTAAATTCATCAAAATGTAATAATGTAACATTCCATCCGTATCAGATATCAGTTAATTCAACTTTAAATAATTGCCCTCACTGTTTAATAGTAGGATAGTAAGTTACTCAAATAACAACGGCTTAATTAGGAGTATCATGATCAAAGTATTACTAGCAACCAGCTTAATTGCCTCTTCATTCGCAGCTTTAAGTAATCCACTCACCGTTGAAGAACAACGCATCAGCAAAGCACAAACAGCTATGCCCACTGTGTTAAACGCCTTTAATAAAGAAGTAACCACCTTTGAGCAACAGTTTAAAGCGCTCAATAACTTTAAAGAGGCAAAGCAGCTCATTCAAACCTATAGTTTTGAGCTGTGGGAAAGCGCTAAGCAACGCATTATTAAAACTAACAATTACGACGACCGAGCACTTTACTGGGCGCGCTTGCTTTCAAGCAAAATAATACGTACAACCGCAGCTAACGTTGAGCTATCTGACGCGCAAATAAATACGCTGCTAAGCATGCTTGAAGAGGGCAGCCGAGGCCGCACCGATTTAGCTTTTTCATCAGGCAGTGATAAAAAAATTATACTTACCGGATTTGACCCTTTTTTACTCGACAAAAATATCAACCAAAGTAACCCATCTGGGGTCGCCGCATTGTTACTCGACGGCCAAGTTATTAATTACAATGGCGTTAGCGCCGAAATTAACACGGTTATGGTACCAGTACGCTACGAAGACTTTGACCAAGGTATAATAGAATCACTCCTTGCCCCCTACTACGCACTTAATAACGTCGACATGGTTGTAACGGTTAGCATGGGCAGAACCGAGTTTGATTTAGAGCACTTTCCTGGTAAACGCCGCAGCGTAACCGCGCCAGATAACGCCAATATTGTCTACGGTGGTACGCAAACAAGCCCTGTTATACCCAAGCTAAATGGCCGCCCACTACCTGGTAATGAGTTTGTAAAATTTAGCCTACCAGTAAGCGCCATGCAAAACGCCAAAGGCCCATATAAAGTAATCGACAACCGCGAAGTAACTACACTTAATAAAACCTTTAAAGCCGGCTCATACGGCGCGCTTAAAAACAGTGTTGCGGTAAATGGCGGCGGAGGTGGTTATTTGTCTAACGAAATATCGTATCGTAGTATTCGCCTGCGTGACGCGCTAAATTCGAGCATTCCTACTGGGCATATCCATACCCCGCGTATTCAACAATTTGAACCCGAAACAGAAGCCAACATAGTTAAACAAATTAAAGCAATGCTCACGCAAAGCTTAGTGGCATTATAATAAAGCTAAGCAATTAATATGCATAAAAAAAGGGCAATATTAATTGCCCTTTTTTACTTTTGCGCGTTAGCTCTTCGGGTAGTTAGATGGGAAAAACGCACGTTTAGCTTCTTCATCAAACTCTTTTTTAAAGGCGACATCGGTGCCAATTTTGCGTGCACGCGCAACCGCTGGCCGGCTATCAATGCTTTCAAACCAACGTTTTAAATTAGGGTATGGCGCTAGGCCTTCTTCTCCAAGTACTACTGGCGCTTTATCAATCCAACCCCAAGCAGATACATCAGCAATGGTGTATTCATCACCCACTATAAAGTCGCGACCTTCAAGGTGTGCATCAAGCACTTCGTAATGGCGCTGCGCCTCACGCAAGTAGCGATTAACGGCGTAATCAAGCCCTTCAGGCGCCATGTGTCTAAAGTGTACACTTTGCCCCGAATACGGCCCAAGGCCCGATGCTATAAACATTAACCATGAAAGCATTTCGGCGCGATTCTCTGGCTTACCTGCTAACTTACCGTGTTTTTCACTTAGGTACATTAATATAGCGTTCGAATCAAACACACGTGTTTCACCATCAACAATGGCAGGTGCTTTTGCATTAGGATTGATGGCTTTAAACTCAGCTGTGTGTTGCTCACCTTTTAAGGTATCAAGTGGCACAAGTTCAAACGGTAGGCCTGTTTCTTCTAAAAACAAAGCAACCTTCATTGGGTTAGGTGTATGGTGAAAATAAAATTTGATCATAAAACGCTCCTAAAAGTAGTAGCTACAATTAAACCACAACTTGAGCAGTCGTTCAAATAACAAAAATAATTAGCTAAAGTACTTAACCAAACAGCTCACTTGTATTAACCCTGCACCAATATAAGCAAATATAAAACGCGCTTCTTCTTGTGCCTTTTTAATAAATGCCACGGCAAAAGTAACTACAATAATAATTACACTTAATGCTAAGCCATATAAAAAAGAGCCACAAAAGTGAGGTAAAACAGCAAGTAAACACGCAATAATTACTGCGCCATAAAAAGCTACAGGCATACGAACGTTAAACAATATTCCAAGCAATGCAGTTATAAACGCAGACGCATACAAAATTACAACCTCCCTAGGCCACGCGTAACTTAGTGGATGTTTAAAATTAAAGTTTGTAGAGTTTAAACTAGTAACCGCAGACGAAGTCGCGTGTATAAAAATACTAACTAATAAAGCGCCGATAAAAAATGCAGCAAATGCCGAAACAGCACCACCGCCTGTATACCCTGCTTTCTCTTTTTCTATCACTATAACCACAACACTCAGTGCCGCACTAAGCTGAAACCATTGCCAGTAATCGTTACTAAAAAGAGGGATTGCTGCAAAGCCAATAACGGGAACTAATATTTTGGCTTCTTCGTTTTTGTGTAATAAATAAAAAGCCATAATAGCTATATAAAACAGTGCCGTTACATCAGGCATAAAATCTACTTCCTTTTAAATTTCAACACTATTTCTACATTTAGGGAATGCACTACAGCCAAAGAACGTATTTCCTATATTAGTACCTTTCTTTGCTTTACGTAGTACCATTTTCTCACCGCAACGTGAGCATATCTGAGTTTCTGAGCGTTCTTTTTTTGGCGCCTGCTTATGTTCAATAATTGTTTTTACATGGCTTACATGTTGGCGATTTGTTTTAAAACTTGGCTTTAATTTTCCGCTTTCAATTGTATTTACTATATCGTTTTTAGTATTAGCACTAAGTACTCGCTCGGTTTTACTTTTAATGTACTCAATACCGCCGCGTGCAAACCTAACATTTTCAGGTAGTTTAGTTTTAAATGTGCTGTCGCCAATAAAAATAATAACCGAAAATAATGCGTTACTGTTTATACCTAAACACGACTCAAGTGTTTTTAAATGCTTGTAGTTTTGATGCAGGGGGTTTTGAAATTTTGATGAGTGTTTAAAAATTTTTTGTGTCCACATTTTTTGATTCGCTGAACCAAAAATCCAACCTTTCATGTTTTTAGTTTCCACCACAAACACACCAAACTCAGACACAATAATATGATCAATTTGCGTAGTACCATTTTCGATGCCGTTTTCAAAAGTAGGCAGCGTCACATTTTTAATTAACGTGTAATCTGCCTTATTTAAAAACAGTTTAATTAGCACATTAACTTGCCACTCTCCTATCGCTCCTTTAAACCAAGGTGTTTTAAAAACCCCAATACAAATAAACAGCGGTATAAAATACCAAAGCTGGCCTAATAACGTGGCCAAAATCGTAGAAAAATCCATATTTAGTTAATCCTTTAAGCTATACAAATGGCATAATAGAGCCGCGAAATTTAACAAAAATAAACTAGCAGTACACGTAATAATGCACGTTCAATATTAAACACATTTAAGCATTGTTTTTAATACGCCCTTTCTAAGGCATGTTCATTAACATGTTCAATTAACTCAGGGAAAAATGCTAAAAATACCGATTCTAACTCATGGTAGTTTTGCGCTATATCCTCAGCGGAACCTGCAAAGTTATTAGTAAAACGAATGCGTTTGGCTATGTTATCAAGCGCAAGCCCTACCCCTTCTATAGTTTCGTATTCTTTAAACCAATCGTTTGTAGTCATGCTGGTTACAACATGCTGCATGCGCGCTGGCATAACCGCTATGCGCTCATTTAAAAGTGCGTAGCTGCTGCGTTTAAAATCATATAAAGGGTGTTTATTAAATTGCTGCCAATGCCTAATTAAAAAGTGATCAAACAGCACGTCAATCGCTACGCCCGCAAAGCGCTTTCGCTCGGGCGAAAAGTACTGTTTAGTGGTTTTTACTAACGGGTGTGAGTCGGTAAATTTATCCACTAAGTAATGGTTTTCTAGTGCACTTTTAACGCTATTGGGCAGGTATTCAGCGTGCCTGCGTCCACCAAAATCACCTAATAAATTGCCAAAGTGTGAATCGGCAGTTGGTTGTGCAAAGTAAAGGTGAGCTAAATAATTCAACGTAATCCCAATGGGTTTAAACAAACTTAATTTTGCCAAATAGTAACGCACATTTAAGCGAAACTCACACGAGTGTTTAGCGCTCTCCCTGTGTAATTACCTAAAACTTTAGTTTGAAAATTATACAAACACTCTGTAAAGCCGTTGCACTCAATTCAGCATTAAATATTTAAAATAGAATTATCAATAACTTAAAATTTAAAAATCGCTGGAATATATATTGCTACTTAGCGTATTTAGCACTCAAACATGTATAGCTCTTTTTATTAGTGAGTAGTTTAAAGGAGCATAAAACATAGGTTAAATCAGTTATGGATATAGCTATATTTTTTAAGTCGTTACTACTACTGGCCTTTTTTTTAACGCTAGGTAATTTAATTAAGTACACATTTTTAAAGGGCTTAATTGTGCCCTCATCGTTAATTGCTGGCGTATTAGCTCTTTTATTAGGGCCACAATTACTTGGTGAGTATATTAATTTGTCGCTCCAAGGCACTAATTTATGGATAGATGAAAAGGTCACAAGCATATGGAAGGAGTTACCTGGGTATTTAATTGTAGTGGTGTTTGCAGGTTTATTTTTAGGTAAAAAAATACCTACAATTAAACAATCGCTAAACCAAAGCCTACCCAATTTAAGCTTTGGCTACAGCATTGCCATAGGCCAATATGTTGTGGGTATGATCACGGCATTATTAGTACTTGCCCCTTTATTTGATACCAACGAAGTTGCCGGCGCACTCATTGCGGTGGGATTTCAGGGCGGGCATGGCACCGTAGCTGGCTTGCAATCCACTTTTGAAAGTATCGATTTTGCAAAAGGTATGGACTTGGGGTTAGGTATAGCAACAATAGGCCTTATAAGCGCCATCGTGTTAGGGACTATTATGTCTAACCGCACCGATGGGGGCGACCAAGAACTTGAAATTAGCCACGACGAAAAAGTAGAAGTAAAAGACCGCCCGTTTGGACTGCACTTTGCTATTTTAGGCACGGTTGTTATTGTTGCTTGGCTTATTCTTAATGGCTTACAAGTAGCTGAAAAAAGCCTTTTTGCCGATTCATCGGTAAAAATACTTGAGTACATGCCTTTATTCCCCATTGCGATGATGGTGGGTTTAGTGGTGCAAATAGTGCTTAATAAATCAGGCATGGGTAACTTAATTAGTCACTATCAAATAAACCTGCTTTCTAACCTCTCCCTCGATTTACTAATAATTGCCGCACTGGGTGCGCTTAACTTATCGGTACTTGCTAAATATTGGCAAAGTATTTTAATTTTAGGCGCAGTGGGGGTTGCCTATAGCGCAGCTATTTACTTTTTCTTTGGTGGGTGGTTTTTCCCAAAGGATTGGAAAGTGAGAGGAATTGGCGAGCTTGGGCAATCTATGGGCACTACGGCGGTTGGGCTGTTAATGCTAAAACAGGCTACCTCAAACCCAAGCGAGCATATTCGCCCCTTTAGTTACAAACAACCACTTTATGAGCCTGTGGTTGGCGGCGGTATTGTTACTGCCCTTGCACTTCCTGCCATTGCTAATTTTGGGCCGTGGGCATTTACTATTATGATGGCGGTTATATTAGCCTGTGTAGTGGGTGGTTTTGCCTTTTATAAACGCCGCAAACACAAAAGCGAGTAGCCTAATTGCGCTATAAAAAAGCCGCTACAAATTTTGTAGCGGCTTTTTTATGCATTGTTTTTTTACTTGTACAAGTAACTAATTACTCGACTTAACCCAGTTGCCATTATCATTTTTACTGTAGCTATTTTTAACCGCAGACCAAGCCACTTTATGCGCTGTGGTTTCGCGGTCGTCGTCGCTTTTTCTATCGCTTGGGTCCTCGTAGGTATCCCACGCGCTATTAAACGCCTCTTGATATATCTCTTGGGCATGTTTAGGTAAGTTACTTTTTACTGAATCCGGTAACTCGTTTGTGTTTTGATAAGGCATAAATAATCTCCGTATTACTTAATTACGCCGCACGCAACACGTTTACCGCCACCACCTAATTTTTTGGGTTCGTCGGCATAATTGTCGCCCCCTTTGTGGATCATCACTGCGTGTTGTTTAAGCTGCTCAAGCTTGAGTCTTGGCGCTAAAACAGGCGATTTAGCTTCGCCGCGCTCATTTACAAATAACGCAGGTAAATCGCCTAAGTGGCCATTACTCCACGGTTCATCATGGTGTTTAGCGCTGTTAGGGTCAAAGTGCCCACCAGCAGCACCGGCCGGTACAACTTTACCGTTTTTTTGCTTTGGCTCGCAGCTAGCATATTGATGAACATGAAAGCCATGCTGCCCAGGCGTTAAGCCTTTAAGCGCTGGGGTAAATACCACCCCGTGCTCATTTTCTGTCAGTGTAACGGTGCCAAGTAACTCACCTTGCCCCGACTTACTTACTGCATGCATATCAACATCTACATTCGCCAATGCGCTATTTTGTAGCATTGCAGCGGTAATTAATATGGCGCAAGCTGGTTTAAAAATACGTGCTACGCTTTTTTTAGCGGTTGAATCAAACTGTAAACAATTCATCGTGATCTCCTCATGTAGTATCAGGTTTGTAAATAACGCGACTGCTCAGTTATTAGGTACAATCTCTATACCAAGCTCACTGTAGGCAAAAAATTTCACCTGCGCTAAACGTAACGCATTGATTAAAAATAAAATAAACAAAGCTAGATAATTAACCACTACACATACTTAAAATTTACTGCGTGTTTTTGCTTAAACGCTATACAAAAACTAGTGCAAATTTACAAAAGAAATGACAACTTTACAGGCTTAACACGCCCACCCGCCTAATACTAAGTACCGCTCAAAACGGGTAAAAAAGCAGCTTAAACACTTAATAGTGCATTAACTAATACCGCGCTAAGCCAATAGCACAGCGCGTTTAATCAAAATACGCGCCTATGCACACGCTAAAATAAACCACGCTCACAACGCCTACTGCGCTATCGGTATACTAATTGCTGAACATACTAGTGTTATTAAACGGGTTATAGATGACCCTATCGCTATTAAACAATCGAGGGAATTATGAGTAACAAGCAACTAATTAAAACACTTGGTATAGGCCTAGCCGCCGCATCAGCTGGCATGCTAACCAGAAAAAGTTTACAAAAGTCGTGGGAAAAGGTAACCAACGAGCCCGCCCCAAAAGACAAGCCGAGCGAGCATACAGATCTTAAAGAAGCCGTTACATGGGCGGTGGTATCTGGCATTGGTGCAGGCGTGGCAAGAATGGCCGTACATTATGTGCTCGACAAACGTAAATCTAAGTAAGCCAATAGCTACTCAAGTGCAACGTAAAAAAGCATAAAAAAAGGTGAAACTAAGTTTCACCTTTTTTATTACTTTAAACTAATTAGCTTTACGCGGTAGACACACTACTCGCGCCTGCATTTTTAAGTATTTCTTCAATCGCGCTTTTGTTATCGCTGTCGTACTTAACACCAATTAATATAGAGCCTTTTTCAATGGCGTCTTCGTAAAATTTAACTTCGTGCTCAGGAATAAACGCCCCAATAGCTGCGCCTAAACTTCCGCCAACGGCAGCACCAGCGCCGCCCGCTGCAAATGCAGCCACTAATGGACCTGCTACTAATAAACCTGTACCACCGGTTGCCACGGTACCTACGGCAGTAAAACCGCCAACAATTGCAGCTATAATACCACCAGACGCTGCACCAACAATGCCGCCTTCAGCCGCTTTGGTTCCCTCGTCTAAGGCAAAGTCTTCCTTTGCGTATGAGTCATTGGCTACAATGCTTATATCAGCTTCATTAATACCTAATGCTTCTAATCTATAAATAGCCAGTGTTGCTTGTGATGCGCTTTCAAATAACCCAGTAATAACCGTGCTCATAATAACTCCTTTATTTATTTAAAAAATACAGCTATTACTAAGCAAAACCTAAACCACTTAATTTATTACTATTAATCAATAAGTTAAATCACAAACCCAAACTACTGCTTTCATTTACACAGTAAATATTGCTAACCGTTGTAAAAAACTCCTACCACATAAATAAATACACTAACGCTTAGCGCTTTTATATAACGCGTTAATAAACTCAATTACTTAGACCACGTAATTTCGGCTAATTGATTAGTAGCCGTTTGATGAATAATCAAGCCGTTATTGCCCATACGCATGTGCCTAATTAAGCCAGAGTAAACCCCTTCTTTACTCGGAATTTGCCAGCTTTGCATGGTTTGAGTTTTTAAATCAAACCTAACCAGCGTTTCGGGGCGCTTAGCCGACTCATTAAACCAAATAGCATTATCGGCATATTCAATGGCATACGGGTGGCTGTGTTCGCCGCTGGGGTTATCCCACTGCGTTATTTTACCGTTTTTGGGGTTATAGCGGCCAAGTTTACCCATGCCAGAGTTTACATAAAACACCATATCATCAGGCGTAATGGTAAGGCGCCTAGTATGTGTTTTAGCACCTGGGAGTTTTATTTCGCTAAGCTCCATGGTGTTTTTATCAACTTTAACCAAACAGTTACTGCCATTACACGATACCCACGGCGTCCCGCTAGAATCAAGCTTTATACCATAAGGCCGCGAGCTTTTAGTGGGTAAAGTAGCCAGTTTAATATCGCCGCTTTTAGGGTTTAGCCTGCCAATCATGTTGCTGTGCTGCAGGGTAAACCAAAATATGCCCGCATCATCAAACACGCCTGTATGCGGGTCACGGGCGTTTTTATCAGGCATTTTATACACTTTAAATTTTTCGGTTTTTAAATCTAAATACCCAACCGTGCCATTTTTATTACCTAAAAACCAAGGGGTTTGGTTTTTATCAAGCGATACACTGTGCGCATACGTACCACCTGGCAAAGTGTACTCTTTCATTTCACCGGTTTTAGGGTTTAACCTACCTAAAATATTGCCCCACTGGCCAACCCACCAAATAAGCCCGTTTTCACCTTGCACAGGGTCGCGAGCGCGTTGCCCAAGCGTAGGCACTTGCCAGTATTTAAAGCTAAGTTTTAAATCGCCTTTAACCACCGTTGACTCGCGCTTAGTGTTAACAGGGTAATGCTTAGCCAAATACGCGCTAATATCTTTACTAAGCGCAGTACCCTCGCCGGTATCAACCATATAGCTTATGAGTGTTTGCCAATCCGCTTGGCTATAACCCGCACTGCGCTCAAGGTTGTTTAAACTATGGCAACTGGCACAAAGCTGCTCAACTAATACCCCAGGCTCGTTACTCAATACAGGTAACGGCGCAGCTAAAGCCCCTAGCGCAGCCATTGCAGCAAAGTGTTTATTAAATAAAAATCGATTTTTATGCATAACGCCCTCCCTTTTTTAATATTAAAGCATAGGGCGAAAGTGTTTACTATATGAGCACTTTTAGCTTTTAGCTTTTAGCTTTTAGCTTTTAGCTTTTAGCTTTTAGCTGAATAGTGTCGCTTTTATTTTAGTTTTTGTAATAGTAATTTAGGTACTTTATCCTACTTAAAAAACTAAACA
>NZ_PNDP01000024.1:0-51564 GCF_005886415.1 Pseudoalteromonas sp. S327
CTAGGCAGAGCCTATGTAGTGTGGTTATTCCCCATAAATAGGCGATAACGCAGCATAAATGCCAAACATGCGCTGCCCTTCGGGTTCTGCCTAGGGGCGATAAACTCTTTGTTACTCGGTTTTTACTTAGCCCACTAGGTTACAAAGCTCGCGCCGCAATTTAATCGCCCCTAGACTGAACAAATTTCAATCCGCAAAGGTCAACACGCCCTAATATTATAACTTTGAAATGTTCAGTAACAATCTAAGCGCGCAATTAGATTTTGATTATTAAGTTTTTCATTTATATTAACTATTAATTGGAAATAAAAATAAGAAACACGCAATGGGACACGAAACCACAAAAGTATTAGTTGTAGATGACGATATGCGCCTGCGCAGCTTACTAGAGCGTTATTTAGTAGAGCAAGGCTTTATTGTTAGAACCGCCGCAAACTCAGAGCAAATGGATAGACTTATTGAGCGAGAGAACTTTCACTTAATGGTGCTTGATCTAATGCTACCAGGCGAAGATGGTTTATCTATTTGCCGTCGGCTACGCCAAAAAGAAAACGAAATCCCTATTGTGATGCTGACAGCAAAAGGCGATGAGGTCGACCGTATTATAGGCCTTGAACTAGGCGCAGACGACTACATCCCGAAACCGTTTAACCCGCGCGAATTACTGGCTCGCATAAAAGCTATTTTACGCCGCCGCGCCAAAGAAGTGCCGGGCGCACCCGCAGCGGAAGAAAACTTAATAGCCTTTGGGCAATTTACGCTTAATTTAGCCACGCGCGAAATGAGCGAGGGCGATAAAACCATTTCGCTCACCAGTGGTGAATTTGCCGTACTTAAAGCCCTTGTATCGCACCCGCGCGAGCCACTTAGCCGCGATAAACTAATGAACCTTGCCCGTGGGCGAGATTACAGTGCGCTTGAGCGCAGTATTGATGTGCAAGTATCGCGACTGCGCCGCATGATAGAAGTAGATGCCGCCAACCCGCGCTATATTCAAACTGTATGGGGTTTGGGTTATGTATTTGTTCCTGACGGTGATAAGTAGTTTATATGGGATTTTTTCCGCGTAGTGCGTTTGGCCAAACTGTATTTTTAGTGGCCGCTTTACTGCTAATTAACCAAATAGTGTCGTATGTAACGGTGAGCTTTTACGTTGTAAAACCAACCATAGAGCAAGTAAATTTAATGCTCGCAAAGCAAATTAAAACGGTATTTATAGACTGGGAAGACGGCGTAGAAATAAACGACGAAGTATCTGAAAAGTTTTTTGAAATTACAGGTATAGAAGTGATGACGCAGCGCGAGGCAATGCGCCAAGGGCTGGGTCAAACCCGAGAATACTCGATGCTGTCGCGTAGTATGTCTGAGCAATTAAATGGTTCTGCTCGGGTGCGTATTAGTCAAACCGACCCGCTGATTTATTGGGTAGAAGCGCCGCAAGCACCAGGTTATTGGGTAAAAGTACCGCTTAGCGGGTATCAAGAAAACAACCTTGAATTTTTAACGTTTTACTTATCAAGTATTGGTTTTTTAAGTGTGTTAGGCGGCTGGCTATTTGCTCGGCACTTAAACCGTCCATTAAAGGCGTTGCAGCAAGCAGCCGTGAAAGTGGGTAAGGGCGATTTTAGTAGTAAGCTTGAAGAAGAAGGCTCCAGTGAAGTAATAGAAGTTACCCGTGCATTTAACCAAATGTCGCGCGGTATTGCTGCTCTTGAAAACGATCGCCGTTTACTCATGGCCGGTGTTTCTCATGATTTACGCACTCCGCTTACTCGTATCCGCCTTGCCACCGAAATGATGAACGATGAAGATGACTACCTTCGCGAAGGCATCATTTACGATATTGAAGATATGAACGGCATTATCGATCAATTTATTGAGTATTTACGCCACCACAAAACAGATGAGCTTGCTTGCGAAGATATAAATGCGCTAGTGACTGAAGTGGTTAATTGTGAGCTTAAACAGCAACGCGTTATTACCTTTAAAGGCAACCCCAGCGTAGGACTTGTTCCGTTAAGTAGTGTGGCTATTAAGCGTGTAATTACTAACATGATTGAAAATGCGCTGCGCTATTCAGACGGCGATATAGAAGTATTAAGCTACTTTAATTCAAACAAAAAATACGTTGTGATAGCGGTAAACGATAACGGCCCCGGTATACCAGAAAGCGAACTAGAATCGGTGTTTGAGCCTTTTAAACAAGGTGATACCGCGCGTGGTAGTGAGGGGAGTGGTTTAGGCCTTGCCATTATTAAGCGTATTATTGATATGCACGATGGTAAAGTTAAGCTAGAAAACCGCCCAGAAGGCGGCCTAAGTGCACAAATTTATTTACCTATAAAAATACAAAACTCTGCACAGTAAGCTGTGCAGAGTTGGCTATTTCCATAACGTTAATAGTGCTAAAACTTAGAGTGCTTTAAAGCGGATTGCTGTACCACCACTTGTTGCTAGTTTTAAAGTTAGCTTGTCATTTGCGCTAACTACGCGCTTTTCGATATCTAAATCGTACGGATTGTTTTTCCATTCAGCGTTTTTACCGTCTTGGTATATGTGCGCTTCAAACTTTTTACCCTTTTCTAAAAAGTCGAGTTTTACCTCAATAGTTCGGGCTTTCTCGTCGGTTACGGCGCCTAAGTACCAATCGTTTCCTGAGTATTTATCGCGTTTGCGCTCTTTACGGGCAAAAACAATAAAGTCGCCCACTTCGCCATCAAGCGCAATACTTTGCTGCCAATCGGTTGGTACGTCTTGAATAAATTGAAATGCATCAGGCTTGGCTAAATAGTTTTTAGGTAAGTCGGCGGCCATTTGAATCGGGCTATACAGCACAACATAAAGTGCAAGTTGCTTGGCAAGTGTTGTTTGCGGGCGGTTTGTATCATCGCCTAAGCCATTAAAGCCCATATCAAAAATACCAGGGGTAAAGTCCATAGGCCCTGCCAGCATACGGGTAAACGCCAGCATAGGAATGTGCTCTGGTGGGTTGGGCGGCGTGCCCCATGCATTAAACTCTTGGCCGCGTGCCCCTTCGCGGGCAATCCAGTTTGGGTAGGTACGGCGCAGGCCTGTGTCTTTTATTGGCTCGTGGGTGTTAATACTAATTTTATGTTTTGCAGCCAGCTTTACGTTGTAAAGGTACTCGTTAACCATAAATTGGCCGTCGTGCCACTCATGACGGGCAATGCCGTTTTCGTCTATGCGTTTTATGTTACCGCCATCCGCTACATAGCCCGTTTTAACTTGGCTTACGTTTGATTTTTCGTAAAGGGCAAAGGCATCCTCCATTTGGTCACGGTAGTTACTTACATTACCCGATGTTTCGTGGTGGCCAATTAACTGCACGCCTTTTTGTTTGCCGTATTGAGTAAGGGCCGCTATATCAAAGTCGTCGTAGGGTTGTGTAAAACTAAATACATCGCCATTAAAAAACCAGTCTCCGTCCCAGCCTATGTTCCAGCCTTCTACTAGTACACCATCAAAGCCATATTCTGCGGCAAAATCCATGTAGTACTTAGTGGTTTGTGTAGTGGCACCGTGTTTTTCGCCGCTGCCCCAGGTTTGTGTGTTTATATGCATGCCCCACCAAATACCCACGTATTTGCCAGGTTTTACCCACGACACATCGCCTAGTTTATTAGGCTCGTTTAAATTTAATATTATGTCTGAATTGACTAAGCCGACCGCACTGTCGGCAATTTGAATGGTGCGCCAAGGGGTATTAAACGCACCTTGTTTTTTAACGGCAATGCCGTCTGACCACGGTGTTAAATCGGCATTAAAAGTGCCTGGGCGGCGTTGATTAAGCACCATGCCTGCGTAATCAACTAAGGCTGCTTCATGAATGCTTATATGGGTACCGTCATTGGTTTTTAAGGTAAACGGCGTGTGTGCAAGGGGGACGTCATTTAATGCGGTGGTGTTGTAAACGTATTCGTATCGGTTCCAGCCGCGGGCGGGTATCCACCAGGCGGTGGCATTGTTGTTATTGTTAATGGCAAATTCGGTGAGCTCTTTGGTAATGTGTGTTTGCTCAAAGCCTGCTTGTTTTGGTACTTCGTATCTAAACCCAACGCCACTATCAAAAGCTCTAAAGCGCACTGTGTAGGTTGCACCATTAGGCTCGTTTTTTGTAAACGTAACCGCAACTTCGTTGTGTTTATCAGTAACCGTTTGTCGCTCGCCCCAAGGTTGTTGCCACTGGGTATTTACGCTTTGCTGCTTAACATGGGTAATTTTAAAACCATCTCTAAATGCGGCTTGGGTTTTAAATTCAAAACCCAGGCGCGATGCGTTTATAGCTGGTTTGTTTTTAAAGCTAATAGCGTAGCTGGGTGTGCTATTTTCATCTGAAATAGTCACTTTTATTTGTGAGTTTGGTGATTCAACTACAGCGGTTTGTGCAAAGCTATTGCCAGCAAACGCCAGTAGTAAAAGTGCGGATGTTCTCATTGTGTGTCCTTCGATGAGTCGGTGGTGACCTTTAAGGATAATGGCAGTGAGTTGTTAATACGACTGTCTACATACGTATTCAATGTTTTAAAAAATAGAAAGAATTTAACGGTTTAATCGGTCTATAATGTAAACAAATTGATAATAGCGATTAGCCCCATGATAAAACCCTTACTAAGTGTGTTACTGCTAAGTATGAGTACTTGCGTAGCAGCAACAACAATAACTATAAAAAATGCCAATAATCAGCTTTTAGCAAATGCGGTGGTGTGGCTAAGCGGGGCATCAATTCAGGCCGGCAATCAAGCAAGTAAAACCTACGCAATGAGCCAACAAAACCGCGAGTTTACGCCGCGTACGTTAGTTGTTCCGCAAAATGCAAAGGTAGAGTTTCCTAATGCCGACTCTATCATGCACCACGTCTATTCGTTTTCTAAAGCTAAAACCTTTGAGCTGAAACTTTACAAAGAGCAGCCTAAAGCGCCCATAACGTTTGATCAAACAGGGGTGGTTGAGCTTGGCTGTAATATTCATGACTGGATGCTGGGTTATATTGTGGTGGTTGATAGCACCGTTTTTGCAATTACCGACGACAACGGTAGGGTTAATTTAACTGCCCCTAATGGGCAATACAGCATGAGTGTATGGCATTCTGGCTTTAGCGATATAAGCAACGTAGAAACCCACAGCGTTAATGTAAGCGAGTCACCTATACACTACACCGTAAAGCAGGCCATAGCCGAGCAAATAGACTTTGCTACGGATGAATTTGATGACTATTAAGCGCAAAAATACAGTATTACTTGGCTTACTTTTTATGAGCCTACCGGCTTTTTCGCAGGTTAAAGGGCTTATTCAGGTACGTGCGGTTGCAAGCGACGATACACAAAGCTTTCAAGATGGCGGTATTGGTTTATATCGCCATGGAGATAGCAGTGATAGCATTTTGTTATCGCAAGGAATTATAGACTTTAAGGCCGATTTAAGTAGTGCCTGGAGCGCACATGCCGTTGTAAATGCTAATCAAGAGCCGGAAACCACATTAGGTTTAAGTCAAGCGTATTTACAGTATCAGCCGTTAGTAAACAGCCGTTATAAATGGCATGTAAAGCTTGGTGGGTTTTACCCTAGTATGTCGCTAGAAAACCCCGATATAGGCTGGACCTCGCCTTACAATTATACTAATTCGGCCATAAACAGCTGGCTTGGCGAAGAGCTTCGCACCATAGGTGGTGAGCTTAGCATTAAGCGCCCAGGTAAACGTTTTAATTCTAAGCATAGCTTTAGTGTGAGCGCTGCTATTTATAAAGGGAACGACCCAACAGGGACGCTGCTATCTTGGCGCGGGTTTGCGCTGCACGACAGGCAAACAACTTTTAACGAAAGTGTACAATTTGCACCTATTGCGGCATTAAATAGTGACGAATTACGTTGGCAAGCTAACCAAGTACTGCCTTTTGAAGAAGTAGATGGCCGCTTTGGCTACTATGCCGGTGTGCATTGGGATTATTTAAAACGCTCGCAGTTTAGGTTTTATTATTACGATAATAACGCCGATCCCAGCATTTTTAATCGCACAACAGGGCAGTATGCTTGGCATACTCGCTTTAGCAGCTTAGCGTGGTTATATAAATTTACAGGTAAAACCCGTTTGATTGCCCAGCTACTCGATGGTAAAACCGAAATGGGGGCTAATAAGCTTATTTATAACCGTTTTTATAGCCATTATTTAATGCTCAGCCATAAAGCGGGTAAGCATAGGTTATCGCTTAGGTATGATTATTTTAAAGTAGATGACGATGACACCACCGCATTTGACCCTAACGCCAGCTATGGCGAAGGCTTAACAGCTACGTGGCGTTACCAATTAACCGATACGCTACAAATAGGTGTTGAAGGCTCGGCGCTGCATAGCTTTGTACAAAATAGGCCGGGTAGTGGGTTTGCTCAGCGAATATCGCAGCAGCAGCTTATGGCTAACGCTCAATGGCGCTTTTAAAGTACAAAAAAGGGAGCTTTTAAAGCTCCCTTTTAGTTTCAAAAAAAGTGTGAATTATTTTTTATCAAATGCGCGTTTCATAAAGTTTGGTGTAGCAAGTGCGCCGTGATGAATACCGCTGTTGTAGTATTCGCTTTGTTGTGCAACTTGCTCAGCATCGGCTTCTCTAAAGCCATTAAATGCTTGTGATTTACGAGCAAGCGTTACTGACCATAAACCGCTTGGGTAAATTGGCTGTGGAAATGGCAGTGTTTGTAAGTCGTTAAAGCCAACACTTAGCATGGCCTCGCGCATTTCTACTAGCAGTGGCATATGCATTAATGGCGATTCGCTTTGCTGCACTAAAATACCACCAGGGCGTAATGCATTTAAGCAGCTAGTGTAAAACGCGTGGTTAAATAATCCCTCGCCTGGGCCTACTGGGTCTGTACCATCAACAATAACAACATCAATAGACTCGCCCGCAGCGTCACGCATGTATTTTATACCATCATCAAACATAACAGTTGCGCGTGCATCGTTGTTAGACTCACAAAGCTCTGGGAAGTATTTTAACGACATTTGCGTGACTACTTCGTCTATATCTATTTGCGTTACGGTTTCTACACTTGGGTGTTTTAAAACTTCACGTAATGTACCGCAATCGCCGCCGCCAATAATTACCACGTTTTTAGGGTTTGGGTGCGCTAAAAGTGCAGGGTGGCTAATCATCTCATGGTAAAAAAAGTTTTCGCGGGTAGTTACCATAGTACAGCCATCGATGATCATTAAATTACCAAAGTCTGTGGTTTCGAACATTTCTACCTTTTGAAAAGGAGACTGTTTTTCATCCAACTTTTTGTTAATACGTAATGAAAATGCGCTGCCATCGCGGTCGCTAATTTCTGTAAACCACTTACTTTGATCTAAATTTGCCATAGTTGCTTTTACACTTTTTAAGTTGAGTATGAAAAAGGGGCAATTCTGCCAGTGCTTCGCGTTTTGCTCAATGAAATTTTAACTGCTTTGCCAATAAAGTTAGCCAGTATCGAGTTAAAGTTCAATTTTTGTTAGCGTAGGGGGTAGTGACGTATTAAAATGCGCCTTTATAGCTAATTGATTAAAGAAGAGTTGCCATGACTTGGGGTTTAGAAACAGCACGCGCTACATATAATGTTGCTCATTGGAGCGATGGCTATTTTGATATTAACGCACAAGGCGAGCTGGTTGCCTACCCAGATGGTGACCAATCTAAAAATGCGATTTCTTTAACGCAGCTCACAGAGCAATTTAAGCAGCAAGGTTTAACATTGCCGGTGTTGGTGCGCTTTACCGATATTTTAAAAAATAGAGTAGATACACTCACCCATGCATTTACCTTAGCGTGCAGCAGCCGCGAGTACCAAGGCAAGTACACGTGTGTATACCCTATAAAAGTTAATCAGCAACGCTCGGTGGTCAGTAAACTATTGGCGCACCCAAGTGGTTTAGTTGGCCTAGAGGCCGGTTCAAAGCCTGAGCTTATGGCAATTTTAGGGGTCGCCGATAAACCCATTACTATTGTGTGCAATGGCTATAAAGACAGTGAATTTTTACGTTTAGCCTGTATTGGTCAAGCCATGGGACACAGCGTTAAAATAGTCGTCGAAAAACTCTCAGAGCTGACAACCTTACTTGAAGAAATAGATAACCTAGGCATAGAGCCTGCCATTGGTATACGTATTCGCTTAAACTCAGTAGGCAAAGGTAAGTGGCAAAATACCGGGGGCGAAAAAGGCAAATTTGGCTTAACTGCAGGCCAAGTGCTTAGTGCTGTTGAGGTGCTTAAAAAGCATAATAAATTACATTTAATGCAAATGGTGCATTTTCATATTGGCTCTCAAATTGCCAACATACGCGACATACACCGCGCACTGCGAGAATGCGCGCGCCACTTTGCTGAACTTACCCAGCTAGGAGTGCCGCTTAATACCGTTGATGTAGGCGGTGGCTTAGGGGTTGACTACGAAGGCTCAGGCTCACGCAGTGCTTGCTCGATGAACTACACCGTTGAAGAATACGCACGTAATGTGGTTAATGCTTTTGCTGAGGTGTGCGACCAACATCAACTTACGCACCCAGCCATTATCACCGAATCAGGGCGTGCTTTAACAGCGCACCACGCGGTGTTAATTACCGATGTGATAGACGTAGAAAAAGCGCCAAATCATCCAAATCCAGAACCGCCACTTAAAAACAGTGCGTTAGTGCTTGATGAAATGTGGCAGTGTTTACAGCGTTTAAACCCACGTATGGCGCTAGAGATTTACCACGATGCGATGCACTTATTTAGCGAAGCGCACGACCAATACGTGCATGGGTTAGTAAGCATGCTAGAGTGGGCGAAAATAGAACAATTATACTTTACTATTTTGCACCGAGTACGCGCATCACTTAGCAATAACGCGCGTGCGCACCGTGAGGTACTTGACGATTTACACGAAAAGCTAGCCGATAAGCTATTTGTTAACTTTTCACTGTTTCAGTCGTTACCTGATGTATGGGGCATTGAGCAGTTGTTTCCGGTTATGCCAATCGAGAATTTAGATAAACCGCTTACCCAGCGCGCTATTATTCAAGATATTACCTGTGACTCAGATGGGCAAATTCGTGAGTACGTAGAAGGCGCGGGCATAGAAACCAGTTTACCTATACCTGAGTACCAACATGGCGAGCAATACCATATAGCCATGTTTATGGTAGGGGCTTACCAAGAAATTTTAGGTGATTTACATAACTTATTTGGCGACACCGACTCAGTGCATGTAGAGCTTAACGACGACGGTTATGTATTAACCAATGCTATTAAAGGTGATAGCGTTAAGGATGTATTAAAGTTTGTTGACTATGATAGCGCCATTTTGGCACAAAACTTTGAATTATTGGTCAACAAGCTAGCAGTGTCTGAGCAGTGTAAAGCAGGGTATTTAGCCGAGCTTAATGCCGGGCTTGAAGGTTATACTTACTTCGAAGATTAACCGTACACTCTCAGAATTAAAAGCGTCGCTGTTTGGCGCGCATTGTTTAAAGGAAAGTAAATAAATGTCAGTAATCCGCAGTGTATTAAGTATTATGCTTTATACAATAAACACACTTATTTGGTTTGTGCCTATTTTTGTTTGTGGGCTATTAAAATTAATCCCTATCAAGCCTATGCAAAAGCTTTTAAGCTGGGTTGCTAAACAGTGTGCCACTATTTGGGTGACGGTTAATAGCATTAACCAACGCTTATTCACGCCAACAAAAATTAACGTTACCGGCCTTGAAGAAACCAAATTAAAAGACTGGTACTTAGTGATTGCTAATCACCAAAGCTGGGTAGATATATTAGTACTGCAACGTGTATTTAATCGTAAAATACCTTTTTTAAACTTTTTTTTAAAAAAAGAGCTTATTTACGTGCCAATTTTAGGTGTGTGCTGGTGGGCGCTCGACTTTCCATTTATGACCCGTACCAGTAAAGCACAGCTAAAAAAGAACCCAAAGCTACGTGGCAAAGACATAGAAACAACCCGCAAAGCCTGCGAAAAATTTAAAGAAATGCCAGTAAGCATTGTTAATTTTGTAGAAGGTACACGTTTTACAACGCAAAAACATGCTCGCCAAAATAGCCCTTTTCCGCATTTATTAAAGCCAAAAGCAGGCGGGATCGCATTTGTAATGCAAGCCATGGGTGAGCAAATCTCTAAAGTGGTTAATGTGACCATTCATTACCCCGATGGCATCCCTACGTTTATGGACTTTGCCGGCGGCAAAGTGAAGCAAATTAATGTGCATGTAGACATTCGCCCAGTAAGCGAGGAGTTGATTGGTGATTACACTGGCGACTCTGAGTTTAGAGTCGGCTTTCAAAGTGAATTAAACCGTTTATGGGAAGAAAAAGAGCACACGCTTTTGCAGCTCGAACAAAACCATAAATAATAAGTTAATAAAAAATGGGCTTACAATTATGCTAAAAAAGTGGTTACCAAATTGGCTCAGCGGCTTAATTGTAGGCTGCGTGATTTTTTCAAATGTAATCATTTTTGGCACCTTAGTATTACTGCTAGGGTTAATAAAGCTTGTCCTGCCTTTTTCTATAATTAACACCATACTGCATAGCGTGTACCGAGGCTGGTGTAATGGCAATCGGTTTGGCTTGTGGCTGGGTTGTGCCAACATAAAAGTAAACATAAACGGCGATGTAAATTCAAAAAGTTGGTACTTACTAATTTGTAACCACATGAGCTGGTTAGATATTGTAGTACTTAGCTCAATTAATGTTTTACCTGCGCCAAAGTTTTTTTTAAAAGACGAATTAAAGTATGTGCCATTTATTGGCTCTGGCGCATGGGCTATGGGCATGCCTTTTATGAAGCGCGTAACTAAAGCGCAGCTTGCTAAAAACCCCAAGCTTAAAGGGCTAGATGTTGAGCGTACCAAGCAAAGCTGTCGTAATTTTAGGAATAATCCCACCACCATAATTAATTTTGTTGAAGGCACCCGCTACACGCACGCAAAGCATGCAAGCCAGCAAAGCCCGTTTAAACATTTACTCAAGCCCAAAGCGGGCGGCATTGCCTTTGCACTTGAGGTACTTGGCGAGCAATTTGACGCTATGCTAAATACCAGTGTGGTGTACAGCGGCAGCACAAGCCATGTTTGTCGTAATATTTTAAAGGGCGAGCTTGATTCAATTTATGTTTCTATTGACGTGGTTGCTATAAACCAGCAAATGTTAGGTAGTTACCAACACGACAAAGCATTTAGAAGCCACTTTCAAAAGTACGTTAATGAGCTATGGGTTGCTAAAGACGCGCAACTTGCCAGCATTTATGCCCAACACGATTTACCTGAGCCACCCATTTGTAAGGAAATAGAAACACTATGACCAATACCCACCTGCAGGAGCTAATCGCTCCTTGGTTTGAAAAAGTACCCGACGCAGATTTTTTAAGTGCAATTACTGCAGCCTCTATTGGTGTATTTTCGTTGTTAGTGGTGTATTTATTTACACGCCGATTAATGCTGCCAGGCATTCAAAAAGTGGTGACTAAGTTATCTCCAGAGCGCATAGGGTTACTTTCTCCGTTGCTCACAAAACTTAATAAGCGCATAGCCGGTATGTTATGTAGCGTGCTTTTTTTAGCAACCTTCGACAGCGTTTACCCTGTTAATGAGCTCAGTGCCGAAATACTAAAAACCATTGGCCAAGGTATATTAATTATTCATGTAGGCTTTATTTTTAGCAGCATTGTAAGCATTGCCGGCGCTATTTATAACCAGCTAGATTTTGCCCGCGAAGTGCCAATTCAGGGCTTATTACAAGTTGTTAAGCTGATCACCTTTATTGTGTGTGCAATTTTAATAGTCAGCATTGTGCTTGAAAAATCGCCTACCTATATTTTGTCGGGTTTTGGTGCGATAGCCGCTGTTACTTTATTGGTTTTTAAAGACACTATTTTAGGCTTTGTAGCCAGTATTCAAATTGCGGCAAACCGATTAGTTACTTACGGGGATTGGATTCAAGTAGAAAACTACGGCGCCGACGGTGAAGTAATAGACTTAGGGCTAAACACCGTAAAAGTGCGTAACTGGGATAACACCATTACGACTATTCCTACTTATATGCTGGTAGCAGGGTCGTTCAAAAACTGGCGAGGAATGCAAGAGTCTGGCGGCCGACGTATTAAGCGCTCGCTTAATATTGATATGCACAGCATATGCTTAGTAAGTGACGAATTTAGAAAACAAATAGATGCAGCTATACCACTGCATGAATATATACGTGTTGCCTCGTTGCCTGATCCGGTCTCTAACTTAGGCTTGTTTCGCCGCTACGCCGAGGGCTATTTAAAGCAGCATAACAGAATAAATACCTCACTGACGCTTATGGTGCGTGAGCTACAACCAATGAACCACGGATTACCGATTGAGTTTTATTGCTTTAGTGAAGACAAACGCTGGATATCTTACGAGCATTTACAAGCCGAAATTATGGATCACTTATTGGCAGTGTTGCCAGTATTTGGTCTTAGAGCGTATCAAAGTGTTAGCGGGCAATTAAGCCCGCCAAATGCACAGCAAACTGATAAGCCAACCTTTAAAGTAATGGCAAATAGTGCTGAACAAGGCCCACACTAATAAATAAAGCTAATAGCCACCAAATAGGTGGCTTTTTCATTCTTAGCCATGCAAAAGCGGCAATAACCAGTGCAACCTGCCATAGGTTGTGAACGGCTGATGTCCAAATAGGTGAGTACAAAGCCGCCGCTAAAAAGCCAACTACGGCAGCGTTAAGCGCAGCAATAGAGCTTGCAAAGCGAGGTTTACTTGCCAGGTTTAACCAGCTTTTTTGAAACGCCAGCATTAATAAAAAACCCGGTGTAAAAATAAGTAGGGTTGCAGCTATGGCCCCTATTAAGGGTTGCTCTGAAGAGAGTTGCGCGCCTAAGTAAGTAGCTATTGTAAACATGGGGCCAGGGATAGCTTGAGCACTGGCATACGCACTTAAAAATTGATCGTTACTTAGCGCTGGTACGCCAGCTTGCAATACAGGCAATACCACGTGTCCGCCCCCAAATACCATAGCGCCCGCTTGGTAAAAAGGAGCAAACAAAGCAAGGTCATCACCTAAAGGTATAAAGCTAATCGCGAGTAGTAATACAAATAAGCCTAAAGGGAGCCACTTAAACGCGCTTTTAGTATCTGCTTTAGGATCAATCTGGGTGTTGAGTTGTAACAGAGGCCAAATTGCGCCTATAGCAGCGGCACTCACTAAAATAGCTATTTGCGTGCCAAGTAAAGGAAATAGCAATAAAGCCAAGGTACTCATTACTGCGATAAGCTTGAGCGCAGCGCTGGTACAAAAGCTTTTTGCCATAGTGAGTGTTGCATCGGCCACAATAACAACTGCAAACAGTTTTAAGCCCGCAATAATAGCAAAGTAAATAGCATCAAACTGATGCGCGCTTACCGCTAATAACAACATGATTAAAAAAGACGGTAAGGTAAAAGCGATAAATGCGGTAATGCCACCAATAACCCCCGCCCGCTCAACACCAATTGCAAAGCCCACTTGGCTTGAACCAGGCCCGGGCAGCGCTTGGCTTAAACTAATGAGCTGCGCGTAGCGGGTATCGCTTAACCAGTTTAATGTGTCTACAAAGTGGCGTTTAAAATAGCCTAAATGGGCAGCAGGGCCACCAAAACTCATGCAGCCAAGTAAAAAAAACTGTCTAAAAATAGCGACTAACATTGAGCTCATATCCTTTTTAAAAGTTCATTAAATTGTCACAAAGGAGTATGACACTTTTATTAATTGCATACATTAATTCGTAATCTACGAATAATACCAATCCACTTAATTAAGTGGATTGGTATAAAGCGAACTGCTTTTAACATGCTCTTCATAGTTTGTTCATACATGTATTTGCATACTCGCTTTATAATTCTAAATGAATAGGACATCACATGACTTTAACTAAATCACTTTTAAGCGTAACCGTAGTAGCTGTATTACTAAGTGGTTGCGAAATGAACAATACAGGCAAGGGCGCCGCAATTGGTGCAGCCGCAGGTGGCGTATTAGGTAAAGCAACGGGTAATCATAAAGACAAGCGTATCTTTATTGGTGCAGCTATTGGCGCACTAGCGGGTGCTGCTGTAGGTGATTACATGGATAAGCAAGAAGAAGCGTTTCGTGATGAGCTAGCAGGCTCAGGGGTTGAAGTTGTACGTGAGGGCGATAACTTACGTTTAGTTATGCCATCTAATATTACCTTTGCGACAGACCAATCTTATATTTCATCAGGTTTTAACGATACTCTAAACGCCATTGCTAAAGTGATGAACAAATACGAAAAAACCTACCTAAGCGTGGAAGGTCACACAGATAGCACAGGTAAAGACAGCTACAATATGAACCTGTCGCGTGAGCGCGCGCAAAGCGTTAAAAATTACTTAGTGAACCAGCAAATTATGGCTGCACGTATTAGCACTACAGGCTACGGCGAAACCCGCCCAATAGCCACTAACGATAGCGCTAACGGCCGAGCTCAAAACCGCCGTGTAGAAATTCAAATAGTGCCAAACACAGAAGGTTAGTTTTTGTTGAATTGCAATTCACAAAGACGCTGATACAAAGGGGAGCTTGCTAGCAATTGCTGGTGGCTCCCTGTTGCTTTTATTTCCCCATTTTCCATTACTACAATCACATCGGCATGTTTAACCGTTGCCAGTCTATGGGCAATAATCAACGTTGTTCTATTTTGCATTAAATGCTCAAGCGCGGCTTGTACGTGGTGCTCACTTTGCGCATCGAGTGCACTGGTAGCTTCATCTAAAAGCAGTATTTCAGGGTCTTTTAAAATAGCGCGTGCCAATACAATACGCTGCTTTTGACCACCCGATAGCCTTACGCCTTGCTCACCTAAAAAGCTGTTATAACCTTGTGGTAATTGCTGAATAAATTCATCGGCGTGGGCATGTTTTGCCGCGGCATATACTTGCTCGTCAGTGGCGTTTGGGTTGCCGTAACGAATGTTATGCATTACATCTGAGCTAAATAAAATAGGGTTTTGTGCCACCATGCCCATTTTGTTCCTCAGGGTGGTAAGCGATATGTCTTTAATATTTACATCATGAAATTTAATCGCGCCGTGAGCAGGGTCGTAAAAGCGCTGTAGTAATTCAAATAACGTCGTTTTACCTGCGCCAGAGGGGCCTACAATAGCCACTGTTTTACCTTGCTCTATTGTTAAACTTATTTTGTTAAGTGCGCTTACATCGGGGCGAGATGGGTAGTTAAAGCTAATATTTTCAAGTGCAATGGCGGGGCTGTCAGTCTTTATTAATAGCTTTTCGTCTTGTGGAGTGACAGGGTTTTCTATTTCACTTTTAACGGCCAGTAATTCAAGTAGGCGCGCTGCCGCCCCAGCAGCTCGTTGTAGCTCGCCGTAAACCTCGGCTACGGTAGCCACCGACATGGCCACCATAATGGCGTAAAACACAAATGCACCTAGCTCGCCACCTGTCATGGTGCCTGCCAGTACATCACTACCGCCTACCCAGAGCATTACGCTAATCGCACTAAAGGTTAAAAATATTACCGCAGCAATTAAAAAAGAGCGCTGTTTAATACGGCTTTTGGCAACGTTAAAGGCTTTTTCTGTTTCAAGTGCAAAGGCGTGTTGTTCACGCTGTTCGTGGCTATAGCTTTGTACTACTTTAATATTTTGAATGATCTCGCCGGCATAGGTGCTTATATCGGCTATTGCATCTTGGCTAGAACTTGCAAGTTTGCGAACCTTTTTGCCAAATACCATCATCGGCACTAATACTAGCGGCACACACGCAACCACTACGAGCGTAAGCTTTAAGTTAGTCACTAATAGCATTACCAAGCCACCCACTAACATTAATGCACTGCGCAGCGCCATAGAAAAGGAAGAGCCAATAATCGATTGCAGCAAGGTGGTGTCGGTTGTTAAGCGCGACATAAGCTCGCCACTGCGGTTTTCTTCAAAGTAACTTGGGTGCAAGGTAACAATGCGATTAAACACCGCTTTGCGAATATCGTTACTGACTCGTTCGCCAATCCACGACATTAAATAAAAGCGGCTAAAGGTGCCCACGGCCAATAAACTAATTAAACCAATAAGCACTAATACAGCTTGTTGTAGCTGCGCTTGGGAGCCAGCAATAAAGCCATGATCTATGACAAACTTAACCCCTTGGCCTAATGATAAGTTAACACCAGCGGTGACTAAAAGGGCGCCAAGTGCGGCCACTACCATCCATTTATACGGTTTAATAAACGCAAAAATAGGTAATAAACTACTAAAAGCGGCTTTTTCGGGCTTAGGGCTTGTTTTTGACATAGTGGATTCTTTTTAAAGGTTAAGGTATAGATATGGCACTAAGATAATAAAAATCAATACTTTTAAACATTAGCATCAATAAGGAAACGTTATGACTACTGCAACCGTAAGTGGAGAATTTAATGTAAATTTGGCCCCAATAGAAGGCTACGCAAGCGGCCAAAACGGCGTTAATTTAGGGCGTATGTCGATAGATAAAACATTTAAAGGTAGCTTAAATGCCACCAGCCAAGGCGAAATGCTAAGCGCCATGACTCCTACACAAGGCAGTGCCGGTTATGTTGCCATAGAGCAAGTAATAGGCGAGCTTGAAGGTAAACAAGGCAGCTTTGTATTACAGCATTTTGGTACTATGGATAAAGGCCAAGACAGCCTAATTTTAAATGTAATTCCCGATTCAGGCACTCATGAGCTAGAAGGGTTAACGGGCAGTATGAAAATACGTATTGAGCAAGGGATTCACTACTATGATTTTGAATACACCTTATAATACCAATCCGCAATATTACTTAATCATTTTGCGGGCCTAAACGTGTCGCTACCTGCGTTAAAAAATTCTAATTTAGAACAACTAAATAGCGAATTTTTTGCCTAGCTATCAACACGTTTTTCCGTCCTCAAAAAAGATCACTTAAATAAGCGAATTGGTATAAGATACACAAGGATTAAAATGCAAAAAGTAATCGAATTTAGAAAGACCCGTTTTTTGGGTGGCGTAGATATAGCTGCATTGAATGACCGCATACAGGAATTAAATCAAGATGGCTGGAAAGTAATAAACGCAGTGCCATTGACAGGTTTTTATGGCCAAGTGCACGGTTATACATTACTTATTGAAATTGACGAGCTTTAAATGACATTTACAGTATGGTTAAGCCTAGCGGCTATTTGTATGATGGGGGCAATGTCGCCAGGGCCAAGTTTAGCGGTGGTTTTAAAGCACTCACTTAACGGCAGTATGAAAAACGGAATGCTTGCCGCGCTCAGCCATGGTACTGGTGTGGGGTTATACGCAGGTGCATCGTTATTAGGGCTAGGCGCTTTAATGATGCAGTTTCCGACTGTTTATCAAATACTGGTGTATTTAGGCGCAGCCTATTTGGCGTATTTAGGTATAAAAATATTGCTAGCAAAACCCAGCAATAACGAACTTGAAGTACAAAAAAGTGAAGTAAGTGCTGGTCAAGCTTTACAAGATGGCTTTGCTATTGCCTTTTTGAACCCCAAGCTCGCTATTTTCTTTTTAGCCTTGTTCTCGCAGTTTATTGACCCTCAGCTACTTACTTTAAGCGTGGGCATAATTATGTGTTTAACCGTGTTTGTAATTGATACCGGCTGGTATTTGCTGGTGGCGTTGCTGACAGAGGTTTCAAAAAATCGCTTTGGCTTTACCAAGCAAAGTCCGTGGCTTGATAAAATACTGGGAGTCATATTTATCGCCCTTGCGATAAAAGTGGTGCTAAGCCTTTAAATCGCGTTCCCAATACAGGGGCGCGTGCCTATATGCCCCCTGCAGCCTAACCCTCATGCACTGCATACGTATTCATCACATTAATTTTACCTTTTAGTTACAATTTGTTGGTTGTGTTTTAAACAACACAGCAACACCTGACAACAATAACTCAAAGGTTCACACACATGGACAAGTTTAAACTAAGTGCACTTATGCTGGCTTTATTTGCCGCTAATAGTGCATTGGCTGCAAACGAAGACTCAACAAATCAATCACCCTACACACAAGCTGAAGATTTAGAAATTATTGAAGTGCGAGGCTTTAGTCGCAGTTTAATTCAATCTTTAAATCAAAAGCGTTTTAGCGATACGGTGTCAGAACAAATTTCTGCCGATGATTTAGGGGCACTGCCTGATATTTCAATGGCCGATGCACTTACACGATTACCTGGTATTTCAGCGGTGCGAACGGGTGGGCAAGCGGCGCAAATTAATATACGCGGGCTGTCGGGCGGGTTTGTATTTTCAACACTTAATGGCCGCGAGCAAGTATCTACAAGTGGCAGCCGCAGTATTGAGTTTGACCAATATCCGTCAGAATTAATTAGCTCTGCGGCGGTATACAAATCGCCAAAGGCATCGCTTATTGAAGGTGGCGTGGCCGGTACGGTAGAGCTTGAAACCGCCAGTCCACTTAATAATGATCAAACGCATAAATTTGTAGCTAATGTGCGCGGTATGTATAACGACCGCGCCTCAGAGGTATCGGATGCCACTGAATTTGGCGACCGAATTAGTTTTTCGTATCAAGGCAAATACCTAGACGACACATTAGGCGTAGCGCTGGGCTATGCGCGTTTGTTTCAGCCAAGTGTAGCAACGCAGTTTATTGGCCTTGCGTACAACGACACAAAAGACGTTGATGGCGCAGCTAACGATACCAATGGCCCTTTAGCTAACCCAGAAAACGAATACATTAGCGAAGGTTTTGAGCTACAGCATTTAGGCGGCGAAGAAACCCGTAATGGTTACTTAGCAGCTATAGAGTGGGCGCCGGTAGATAACTTTACATTAAAAGGTGATGCGTTTTTATCGCGCTTTGATAAAGAGTCGTTTGCTCGCGGCCTGAGGGTTAAATTAGGCGGGCCAACAGCTGCATATGCTAACGCTAAGCTCGATGGTAATGCCGTAATAGGCGCCGCGGTTAACCGTACTTCGCAAAGCTATACCCGTGTTGAAATAGTGAACGACGATAACCAAGACTTTGACGAAGTAGACAGCTTTGGCGTTAATGCCGATTGGCAGGTAACCGATAGACTAAACGTAAATGCCGATGTGTCGCTTTCTCGCGCAAAAAGTAATTTTAGAAATGGCTTACTGTGGAGCTTAGTAGCAGAAGATGCCAATGCAGAAACGCCAGTATTTGATAACAACGTAGCAATTAACTATCAATTAAATGGCTTAAATTTACCTGACGTTGGGTTTAATCAGGCGGCCGCCTTTAGTGATATAGACCGTGTAATGGTCAGCAAATATGGTATTTACCCAGATCAAACAGAAGATGAAGTAACTGCATTTAGGCTCGACTTTAAATACGAGCTAGAAAGCGACATATTTAGCTCAGTAGAGTTTGGGGCGCGCTACTCAGATAGAGAGTACAGCCGTAAACGCTCGGTATTTGAGTACGGTAACGACGGGGCGTTTTCAGCAACGCAACCCCCTTTGCGTTTAACCGACGATATGGCGTCAGTGGTTGACTGGCAGGGCGAGTTTAGTTACTTCCCGTCGTATTTAGCCATTGATTTAGACAAAGCACTTAACGCATGGTTTCCAGATGGCACGCCAGAGCCTGTTCAAACATGGGGCAACGCCGATGGCGTAGACGACGCGCAAGGTTACACAACTAACTATTCGTGGTCAGTGCTGCAAAGCGGCTCGGTGTTTGAAGATGTGTTAGCTGCGTACGTTATGGTAAACATTAACACGCAAATTGCCGGGCTCGACTTATCGGGTAATGTGGGTGTGCGCCGCGTTGAAACCGACCAATCGGCAACCGTACTAGAAAACGTAGCAGGCGATGCGCGCTTAGGTGCACAAAATATTGTTGATGAGAACGGCATTGTAAATAATTTATACGCACCTAATGTATTAGGCACTAAATACACCGACTACTTACCATCATTAAATTTAAACCTGCAACTTAACGACAATTCACTTGTACGCTTTGCTGCGGCTAAAGTAATGTCGCGTGCGCCAATTAACCGCTTAGCGGGCGATGCCAGCGCAAACGTAAGTGATGATGGTGTTATTAACGGTTCAAGTAATAACAACCCATTTTTAAAACCCTTCTATGCTGACCAGTACGACTTATCTTACGAATATTATTTTGAAGAAGGTAACGGCACTGTCGCTGCGGCGTTATTTTATAAAAATATAGACTCGTTTGTTGAAATCTTATCAATCGAAAACTTCGACTTTAAAGGCAATGGCTTTAATGTCCCTGACTTTATAGAAGACCCTGTCAGTAGCGAGCAAGTTGCCACAACTAACGGTATTTACACCACGGCAGTTAATAACGGTGAAGGTGGCTACATTAGAGGGCTAGAGCTTGCGTATACGCAAGTGTTTACCTTTTTACCTTCGCCATTTAATGGCTTAGGCGCTAACGCAAGTTACTCATACACCGAAAGTGAAATTGAATCGATTACCAGTTTAGGGGGCGATACATTAGCGCAATCTTTACCTGGGCTCTCTAATAACGTGCTTAATGCCACGGTGTTTTACTCAATGGATGATTTTGAAACCCGCCTTAATGTGCGTTACCGCGATGAATTTGTATCGGAGCAGGTTGCCATTAACGAGCAAGTAGTTAATTTTGATGCCGAAACCGTAGTCGACTTTCAAACCTCTTATCGCTTTAGCGACTCGCTAACAATGCTTTTGCAAGTTAATAACTTAACCGATGAACCAACCCAAAGTTACTTTGGCTCAGAGCAACGAACAGGGACGACTCAGTACTTTGGTCGTCAGTTCTACCTTGGTTTTACATACAGTCATTAATTAGCAAACGGAGCGTTTAAAAATGAAAATTATAACTATGCCTAAATATTTGCTAATAACGTTAGCGTTAATGCTATTAGCAGCGTGTGGTGGAACAGATGATGTTGAATCTGGTGAACCATTACTTACCTGTAATGTGCCACAAGTGCCTAATGAAGCGGGGACACAATGTGTCGATCCTGAACCTATATCGTGCCCTGCACCGACAATACCTGATGAAAATAACGAAAGCTGTGTGGTTGGTGCCGACCCAACCCTGCCAGACCCTGTGGTATTTGCAGGGGAAGGAGAGGCGGTTTTATTTTACAATCGCCTAGCCGATGATAACTACGAAGGCTACCGATTACATTCGTGGAATAACGAAGTATGCGATGCTTATGCACCGCCATTTGATACCAGCGATTGGGCTAACGGCCATGAATACGATGGTATTGACCCTAACTACGGTGCGTACTGGATAATTAACCTTAAAGAGGGTTATAACGAATGTGCCAATTTTATTATTCATATTGGTACAGAAGGCACGGGTAAAGCGTTTGGTGATGTGGATTTAACCATGCCGCTGATGCAAGACGATGAAACCTTTCAACGTATGAACTTTACCATTCATGGTGAGCCTTCGGTGTTTGAATACCCTATTTTAAGTTTGGGCGAACGCGCAGTTGCTATAACAGGTGCTTCAGCGCATTGGATTGATTTAAATACTATTTTGTATAAACCAAGTAACGAGCTTACAAGCCTAATTAAGTTGCATTCATCAGCTACGGCTCAGCTGGAAGTGGATATAGATACTGGTTTAAACGGCGATACTGTTACGCTGCAATCAAGCAGTTTAACTGATGAGCAAGCGGCAAAAGTACCGCATTTAACTACTTGGAACGCTTACGAAGGAAGTTGGGATACAAACACGGCTAAAGCACTTATAAAATCGCAGCTTGTTATTGCCGGTTACGATAGTGAAGGTAAGCTGCTAGAAGCAAGCTATGTGCAAACCGCTAAAGCACTCGATGCCCTTTACACACAAGGCGAAGATGACGCTAACGAAGCTGTACTTGGCGTAACTTATGGCAATAACGCGATTGATGTAACTGTGTGGGCACCCACCGCTAATAACATGGTGCTAAACGTGTTCGATGATGCAAAAACACAAGTGCACTCTATACCAATGACATTAAATACACAGACGGGTATTTGGCAAGCAAGTTTAGATATGCAATACGACCGCCACTACTACCGCTTTAATTTTGATGTTTACCACCCACTGACTCAGCAAATAGAGTCGCTTTGGAGTACAGACCCTTACTCACTCAATGTATCTACCAATGGTTTATACAGCCAGCTGATTAATTTAGCCGATGATGACACTAAGCCAGAAGGCTGGGATGAACGTATCGTGCCTACTATTACTAACCCAGAAGATGCGGTTATTTATGAAGGCCACGTACGTGATTTTAGTGTGCGTGATCAGTCAGTAAGCGAAGCAAACCGCGGTAAATACCTTGCATTCACTGAACTTGAAAGCGTGCCAATGCAGCACCTTAAGCAATTAGCAGATAAAGGCTTAACACATTTTCATTTACTGCCAGTGACTGATATTGGCACCATTGAAGAGGATGCCTCACAGCGTGTGGAAATTACAGACACCTTAGGTAAATTATGTGAACGTATTAACGATGAAGCTGATGCATGTAAAATCGAAGATAAAAACAGCACGATTGTCGATATTATGCAAAGTTACCTACCAGGCTCAGACGATGCACAAGCATTAGCCAGTGCGATGCGTGATTTAGACGGCTTTAACTGGGGTTACGATCCGCATTACTTTATAGCGCCTGAAGGCTCGTATGCCTCAAGCCCAGAGGGCATTGCCCGCGTTAAAGAAACCCGTGCTATGGTGCAATCACTGCAAGAAGTAGGACTTCGTGTTGTACTGGATGTGGTTTATAACCACACAACATCATCGGGTATTTGGGACAAGTCGGTATTTGATAAGCTAGTACCGGGTTATTACCACCGTTATAACGAAGTAAGTGGTGAAATAGAGCGCTCAACGTGTTGTGAAAATACAGCTACAGAGCATGTAATGATGGATAAGTTTGTTACTGATTCATTGGTTATTTTAGCGCGTGAATTTGGCTACGACAGTTTTAGATTTGATGTAATGGGGCATATGCCAAAATCATCAATATTAGCTGCGCGTGAAGCCGTGCAAGCAGTTGACCCAGATAACTATTTTTACGGTGAAGGCTGGGATTTTGGTGAAGTAGCTAACAATCGTTTATTCACACAAGCTAAACAGGCTGATATGGCAGGCTCAGAGGTGGGTACATTTAACGACCGTATTCGTGAAGCCGTGCGTGGTGGTGCAATGTTTAGCAATAACCCGACAGATGGCAACCTAGCTGAACAAGATACGTTACGGTTATCGCTGGCGGGCAACTTACAAAATTACATTTTAAAAGACTTTAAAGGTAATTCATCTAAGGGCAATAGCTTTACTTGGAATACTCAGCCAACGGCGTATGCACTAGACCCAGCGGATAGCATTCATTACGTATCAAAACACGATAACGAAACACTGTGGGATCAGTTGCAATACAAACATGCATCAAGCATGAGTATTGAGCAACGTGTGCGCGCGCACAACATGGCATTGTCTATTCCACTTATGAGCCAAGGCATTCCTTTTATGCAATTGGGCGCTGATTTACTGCGTTCTAAGTCAATGGATCGTGATAGCTATAATGCCGGTGATTGGTTTAATGCTGTTGATTTAACCAAAGAGAATAATAACTGGAACATTGGTTTACCAAACGCAGAGAAGAACCAAGAAAAATGGTCTGAAATTATGCCTATTTCTGCTAATCCAGATGCACAGGCAATGCCGCAAGACATAGCCTATGCAGGTGATGTATTTAACGAGTTTTTACAAATACGTAGCAGCAGCCCACTATTTAGATTAACCACAGAGCAAGATGTCATTGAGCGAGTGGGTTTTCATAACGTAGGTAAAGCGCAGCAACATGGCTTAATAGTAATGAGCATTGATGATGGCGAAGGGCTAACAGACTTAGACCCAGCATTTGACGCGCTTGTAGTGGTGATTAACGCAACCGAGCAAACTCTTAGCCATACTATTGCCACCGCAGCGGGTTTTGAATTACACGACGTATTAAAAAACAGTGTTGATGCAAGCATGGCCAGCGCCAATTTTGCCCAAGGCGATAACGAAGGCACATTTACTGTACCGCCTTACACACTAGCTGTTTTTACTAAAAACCAAGGTGAGAGCCAAGGTGTTGGTTTAAGTGCAAATGCAACCGTAGGCGCGCCTGATGTAGTACCTTATGGCAGCACCGCTGTGTTTGTGCGCGGAACTTTAAACGACTGGGGCACACGCGATGCATTTGAATATATTGGCGAGGGAGAATACCGTATAGCAATTGCACTAAGCGCTGGCGATTACGAATTTAAAATTGCCTCAGAAGATTGGTCTACGGTTGATTTTGGTGCGCTTACTGACGCTGATAAAGAGGTAGTTGAAAATCAAAGTGAGCCATTAACGCGCTCAGGTGCAAACATGACCTTCAGCGCTGCCATTGATGCAACCTATGTATTTTCGCTTGATGCTTCAAACCCAGAAAATCCAACGCTTACTTTATACAACGAAGAGCCATTTGTAGGCACTGCTATTTATGTGCGCGGTACGCTTAATGATTGGGGAGTAACCGATGAGCTAAGTTATAAAGGTAAAGGCATTTACACCTTTACTAAAACACTGAGCGCTGCAAGCTATGAATTTAAAGTAGCGTCAGAAGATTGGAGCACGGTTGATTATGGCTCGGCTGAGGGTGATGCCAGTGTAATGGTTGGCACCGCTGAGCAGTTGTCGGTTGCGGGGGCAAATATGACCATAGACATTGCCGAGCAAGGTAAATACCAATTTATATTTGACGCCAGTGATTTAAATAACGTATCGCTAAAAGTGCTCAACGGTGAAATGTTTGCACAAACACCGGTGTTTATTCGCGGTAGCTTAAATGACTGGAGTACTGATAACCCACTTATGTACGAGGGTGATGCAATTTACTCTGCTTCTATTGAATTAGAAGTGGGCGACTACGAATTTAAAGTAGCGTCTGAAGATTGGAGCACAGTGGATTACGGTGGAGCAGGCGATACGCCGGTAGTGGTAATTGATGAACTAACACCACTTGAAGCGGTAGGTGCCAACATAACACTGAATATTACCGAACAAGGTACCTACACGTTTAATGTAATAGGCCCAGATAGAGAAAATGTAAGCATACTTATCAACAAGCAGTAGCAGTTATATTTTCCCAAACCTAAGCCGAGCATAGCCCTGTATGCTCGGCTTTTTTAATGCCTAATTAATACCTAACAAAGGGGGGATTAAAAACGATAGTTAACCGACATCATCACAGTCGTGGTGTTATCGGTATCAATAATGGGTGAGTCTTCAATATCAGAATCGAGCTGCTTATAGTTAACCATGGCATTTACGTTCCAGTTTTTATTAATGTAATACATTAAAAATAAACCCGCATTGTAGTTAACCGTAGAACTAAGTTCGTAAGGCGCATAGGTGGTAGATTCGCCCTGTGCTACACCATAATAATAGTTAGATACATCACTGCTATTTAGCTCAACACCCACAGAAGGAACGAGCATTAGTTGTTTAGATAACTTAATAGGGTAACTGTAATTGGTTTTAAATTTAGCGCCATCGCCGTGGCCTATTACATCATGAGTAGCACTGGCGCTTATTTTACCAAAGCTTGCAGTGTAGCTAACCTGCGTGCCTGCGTAGAGTGATAGCTTTCTATCGTCTAAGGCTTTTATGGCTGCAAGGTCTGAATCTGAGGTATCAAAGTTATCACCTGGCTCTAAAACTAATGACCAGTTAAAACCTTGCTGCTCCACTAATTTATAATCAAGCGACAAACCTTTAAAACTAAGCCTTTCGCCTTCGTAAGTAATGATAGGTAAAAATAGCGTTTCACTGTCGGTACCTGCATAAGGTGAGCTGGTAGAAATGACACCACCCCCTAATGAAAACTGCGACTCAGCTTGAGCAGTAATACTGCCAAGTGCAAGTGTGCCAACTAATAACCGTAGTGAGTTTTGTATATAAGTGTTCATAGGAGCCTTGGTGTTAAGTAAAAAGTGAAAATTGTTTGCGATAAGTAAAGTGTGCCGCAACGCTATTAGGCTTTAGTGTAGCTATATTTTTGATTGGCGTTTGTAAGAGAGTGTATGAAAGTTTATCTGAATGTAAGTGGATTAATACTCAGGCTTTTAATAAAGATAAAACCTGAGTATGGGTGCTTTAAGCGTGTTGATTTAATTTAAATTGTTTACGGCTATACATAAATAATAACGTGCCTGGAATATATAAAATAAGTGAAAGTGCTAATGTGTTCAGCCCCGCAGCATAAACAAGCCATAAACCATACACACTTGCGCCTAACCCCATTAGTTTAATGGGTACCGAGAGCTTTTGTGCAAAGGCGACTTTTACCATATAGGCGGCAACTAAAAAGTACGGCACCAATATCATAGACGTTGATACAAGCACTAAGGTGTTATAACTCTCGCCAGTAAATAAAATAAGCACTAAGCAAAGTTGCACTGTAAGGCTGGTTAAAGTTAATGACGCTATAGAGGTTCCGTTATGATTTTGCTTTTTAAAAACGTTAGGAAATGCGCCGTATTTAGCCGCGCTGTTAGGCACTTCGGCGGCGTAAATAATCCAACTTAAGTAAGAAGCCAGTACCGACACAATAAGCCCCGCACTTATAATAACTTTGCCTGTAGTGCCACTCATCATGGCCATAATGCCCGCCATTGAAGGGTTACTAAGTTGGGCAATAGTGCTTTGGTTCATTATCCCAAATGACAGCATGGTAATAGCAATATATAAAATAAGCGCTGCAACAACGCCTATCACCGTGGCTAGGCCAATATCTTTACGGTTTTTGGCACGAGCAGAGAGCACAGCAGCCCCTTCAATACCGGTAAATACCCATAAAGTAATAAGCATGGTATTTTTTACTTGATCAATAAAGTCTGTTTGCACACTCACATGGCTTTGATTTGCCTTAAATACGTTAGGGTCAAAATAAGCATAAGCAAAGCCGATAAATAGCAACAGCGGGATCACTTTAGCGATAGTGCCAAGCAGGTTGATGAAAGAGGCCTGTTTAATGCCCTTAACAATAATTAAATGCACAGCCCATAAAATAATAGATTCGCAAATAAACGCCATAAGGGTATTACCCTGGCCAAATAGAGTGAATGTTGGCGTATCTACAAATGCGCCTAAAGCAGCAAAAGCCACGACTAAATAACCCACCACCCCAATGGTGGCGCAAAGCCAATAGCCCCATGCAGATAAAAAGCCCGCTAGTTCGCCAAAGCCTTCTCTAGCATAAATATAAATGCCGCCGTCGAGCTCTGGCTTAGCGCGAGATAATTGTAAAAAACACCCTGCAAGTAATAAAATACCTACACCGGTGATAAGCCAGCCTACTAAAACAGCATTTACACCAGCCACTTCGGCCATATTTTGTGGCAGACTAAATATCCCAGCCCCTACCATTGCACTAAATACCAGCGCGGTAAGTGCGACTAATCCAATTTTATTTTCTTTCATTTTACTACTTACATGTAAGCTAATAATTAGCGTTATAAAGAGGCAAAGTGCTGATTTAACGTTGCAATGTGTTCAGGGCCTATACCGCAGCAGCCACCAATTATGCTGGCACCTTGTTGTTGCCATTGCTTAGCCCATTGCAAGTAAGAAAGCGGGGTTAAGTCTTTGCGAACCTCATCTAACCCTTCGTTAGCTGTGGCTTCTTTAGTTTGTGGCGCAAATGCATTAGCGTAAGCACCCACTTGAACATGCTCTGCTTTTTGTGCTTTTAGTTCCTTTTGGGTTAGAACTAAAGCTTGCTCTATTACCTCAGGCTGGCAGCAATTAAATAAAATGCCTTTTACATTTTCTTTTAGCATTGCAGTGACCGCATCTTGCACCGACTCGCCCGAGCGCAGCTTGGCTTGCTCGTTGGGATTTTCATCGTCAAGGGTAAAGGCAACCCACACAGGTTTTTGATTATCACTTACTTTACTGATTAGTGCTTTAATATCGAGCGCTTCTTGAATGAGGCTTTGGGTTTCTATTAACCACAGGTCGGCATAAGGTGCTAGGCCTTCTATTAGAGGCGTGGCAATGCGTGTTAGTTGCTCTGCTTGGTATAAATCTGGGCGATATGAGCCAAACATAGGAGGTAAACTTGCCGCTATTTTTGTGCCTTTATTGTGTTGCTCGACCGCTTTTTTAGCCGCTAGTCCGGCGGTTGCAGCCAGTGATTTAGCAGATTGGTTAAAGCGTTCTTCGCCAATATGAAAAGACACTAATGCATAGCTATTTGTGGTAATAACAGTGGCACCACTTTGTATAAAGTTACTATGAGCCTGCGTTACTTTGTCAGGGGCTTCTATTACTGCCAATGCTGACCACTCAGGTTGCTGAAATGGCGCACCAATACGAGTGAGCTCTCTGCTCATGCCGCCATCGAGTAAAGTTAGAGTATGAGTTGTCATTATGTTCCCTTTGTATGAGATAATTTCACTTTGGATGTTTAGACGTCTATAAAGCTATTGCCAGAATATAAAGCACACAATTAGGTTAAACAACCCTATAAATTAAAATAATGGGCGTATTAACTAAGCGTTATCATTGCTTAACAACCTCGTTAAATTGCATTGAAGTAATTGATCACGTAACTTAAACAAGCAGTGTATTTTACTAGCAGTAAAACGCTGTGTTTGAGTAGATTAAGGATAAACCAATGAGCAACCCTATTTTAAAAAGTGCCAGTTTTGATCCCAAAGTGAAGCAATACTGGATGACCATGGCATGCTTTTTTAGTGCCGTTGCACTAGTGACCATTCCACTTATACCTGTGGTGTTATTTGTTGTATGGCTGGTGGCAGGTAAAATATTGGCTGCTATGTCGGCGCAATTACTCACGCAAAAGCTGGTTGTTAAACGCGGCATTTTATTTAAAGAAGAAAAATCTATACCACTTGAAAAAATAACCGATGTGGGGCTCAACCAAGGGCCGCTTATGCGCTTTTTTGGGTTATACCGGTTAAGCTTTGAAACCGCAGGGCAGTCGGGTCATGGCGCATTAGTGTCATTACTTGGTGTTGAAAATGCCAGTGAGTTTAGAGAAGCCATACTTGAGCAAAAAGATAACTTAGCTGCGCAAGCCCCTAAAACACAGGAGCTTGCTGAAGAACACCTCAACCAAGCATTACTTGCTCGCTTAGTTGAGGTAGTAGAGCGCATAGATACGCGTTTGGCAGCTTTAGAGGCGAAGCGTTAAGCGTTTTGTAATTGAGCCTGACCTGCCAGCATACTTAGCTCTTTGGTACGGCTTTCAACAACCTGATATTCGCGCGCTTTAATTGTGCTTATATAATTCCACTTAGCACTGGCTTTTGCAGGTGTAAATGTAACGGTTAAATAGCCGCGCTCCACTAAATTATTATAAGCAAGGTCATCAACTAATAAGGCAATTACTTGCTCTATTTGCGCTACGGTTTGCGCATCTTGTGTGTTTAGCGCTAAATATTCTTCAAGCCCTGGTGATGAAACCGATGCCGTTGCAAATTCCACCCCAGCATTTTGTGAGGCTGCAATAGGGTTACTGGCATCAGTTTTAAGCTGTCCCGCCCAGCCGTTATGAGTATCTCCGGCTAAAACTACTAAGTTTTTTTGTGCTGCAATAGCGGTACCTAATAATACTTCTCGCTCGTAGGCGTAGCCATCCCAGGCATCAAGGTTATACGGTATGGTGGTTTGAACACGCGCAAGCTCTGCCTCGGTTACACTTGGGTCGCCCGCTAATACACGGCCTTTAATTTGCGCCAGCTCTGCAAATAATACATTGGCCTGTGCGAGCAATTCACTTGGATCGCCTCCGTTTGCCTGAGCACTTTGTAAGCTAGCAAGTAGTAACATGACCTCTACTGGTAAGTGCATTTTTGTCATTAGTACTTGTTGCCCTAACACTTGCCACTGTGTGCTTGAGGTCGTGATGGCATCACTAAGCCAGGTAAGTTGTTCGCTGCCTAATAATGCACGGTCAGTTGCGCCTATTGCTGCAGCAAATGCGCTTTGCCCGGCAGGGGAGGTAAGATCAAAATCACTATAGTTAAGCTGCTCATCACGCGCTAATACACGAGTATCTAGCATGTATAAAGAGACTAAATTACCAAACTCAAAGCGTCGGTAAATACGTTCTTTGTCGGCTACATTACGAATTGGCATCCACTCAAAGTAGGCTTGTAGTGCATTGAGTTTACGTTGGCTAAATTCGCCTTCACCTTCGTTATGGTTTTCTGCGCCTTCGCGCCATGTGTCGTTGGTGATTTCGTGGTCGTCCCACACTGTTATAAATGCACAGTGGCTATGGGCTGCTTGTAAGTCGGCATCGAGGCGATAATTTGCATAGCGTTTTCTATAATCGGTCAGTGCGATAATTTCGCTGCTGTTATCTAATGGTAGCAGTCGGTCTAACTGTGCGGCGTCTTCGGTTGCATAACCCGTATTGCTGTATTCGTATATGTAATCACCTAAGTGCAGTACCGCATCTAAATCGCTTTGCTTAGCAATTTCGCCATACACATGAAAATACCCGGCAGGGTAATTTGCGCACGATACAACGGCTAATTTCACCTGATCAACCGCACCGACAGGAAGCGTTTTTCCTTGTCCGATAGGGGAGGTTTTTCCGTGTGCATTAAAGCGATAGTAATAAACGGTGTTGGCATCAAGCCCTTGTAAATCAACTTTAAGAGTAAAGTCGGTGGTGTCACTGATATGTGTTTCACCATCGTGAACAATATTTGTAAAGCTTTGGTCGGTGGCGGCTTGCCATTGTACTTTTAACGATTTAGTTGTTACATCGAGTGGGGTTACACGGGTCCAGATAATTAAGCTATCGCTTAGCGGGTCGCCGCTGGCAACGCCGTGGTCAAAGCTAACGGGAGTGTCGTCATCATCGTCAAAACGACAGCCTGTTAAACCAAGTGATAATACGGCAGCGCCAAATCCTGCTGCCGATGCTTTTAAAAAACTTCTCCGTGTAAATGCCATTGCTTTGTACCTGTAAAGTGTAAAAAGCAAAGTGTAGGCAATTTAGGTTACTTTTTTGTGAAGCAATTAAAAAACTTCACTTACTTGCGTTGCATTACACGTAATAACGGTAACGTTTTCGTAGCCTACGCGGGTTAGCGCTTCTGCACCTAAGGTGGCGCGGGCACCGCTGGCACAATGTAAGTAAATAGGGCGTGCAGCGTCTTTTTCTATTTCCATTAGCTTCATTTCGAGTAATCCGCGTGGAATATTTATTGCCCCTACCGCAGCTACATTGGCATGCTCAGCGGGTTCGCGTACATCAATAAGTAAACCTTTATTTTGTTCTAGCTCTTGCTTTGCTTGCGCTGCATCAATACGGCGTTGGTTAGGTGTGATAATTTTTAGTAAATCAGGAATTGAAGTAAGCATTAGCCTGTAAATCCTCTTTTGCGCAAAAAAGTCATTAATGGGCACCATTTAGTGTAGGCGGATTGCACTAAGTTAATACCAATAAATAACGTTAAAAATTGAAAGTTACTATCAACAAAGTAGCTTAATAGCACAGAAATTGTAACGGCACTTCCGCCAATTAAGAGTATGGCGTCACTTATTTTCATGAATTGACCTTAATATTAGTTTTTTCTAATGTTAATTATATTAGAACTTACTAATGTAAAAGTCTATAATTAAAACACACAAAATAATTAAGTATCACAATGAATATTGAACAACTTGCAGAAAACGCTCAGCAGGCAGAGCAATTTTTAAAATTAATGGCAAATAAAAACCGTTTAATGATTTTATGTAGTTTATTGCAAGGTGAACAAAGTGTGGGTGAGTTAAATCAAAATGTTCCGTTGGCGCAGTCTGCTTTGTCTCAGCATTTGGCGAGTTTACGTAAAGCCCAGCTAGTGGCAACTCGCCGTGAGGGACATACAATTTATTATTCGTTAATCGACCCAAAAGTTGAGTCGATTATTACGTTACTTTACGAATGGTTTTGTAAGCAAAGTACGGCTGAGTAATTTGCTTTAAATAAAAGTGGCAATCTCATCAAGCGACTTTTTATCAAGTGCATGGGCAGGTACAGTTGCATCGTCACTTGGGTAGCCCGCAATAAGTAACATGTAAGGACGTTCGTTGTCTTTGTCGCGCTTACAAATGTCGGTTAAAAAACTCATTGGTTTAGGTGTATGGGTAAGCGTAGCTAAGCCACAGCGGTGCAGGGCTTGTATTAAAAACCCAGTAGCCAGCCCTACTGATTCGTGCACATAATAATTGGTGTTTTTATCATCCGTATTCACACCGCCTTTTTTTTGACTAAACACTGCAATAAGCCAAGGCGCATGTTCTAAATAGGGTTTATTGGCGTCGGTACCTAATGGTTTTAGCGCATCAAGCCACTCTTCTCCTGCTCTGCCTTCATAAAAAGAGCGCTCTAGTTTTTCGGCGGCCTCTCTTATTTGTTTTTTTACATCGCTACTGTTTATAGCCACAAAATGCCACGGTTGATGATTCGCTCCACTTGGCGCGGTACCTGCTGCTTTTATACAGGCTTCAATTATATTTTTAGGCACAGGTCGGTCGCTAAAGCTGCGAATACTATGGCGGCGCTGGCTGGTTTGTAAAAATTCGGTTGCGCGTTTTAGCATTTCATCGTGAGGGTATTCTATAAAGTCGTTTAGTGGTTGGCTTTGATGTTTTTGCATGGCTTTACGCTTCTTATAAAGTGTGTGTGTGGTTTTTATACCGACTGAATAAATGCGAGGCAAGTATTATTACCTATCGTGTTTATTTATTGTTACAAAATTAACCACTGCGTAACTTATGTTCCTTTTTTTAATGTGATATAAAAAGCGCAATAAAAAAACTATTAAAATTCAAGGAAGTAAAAATGCTATCAATAACAGGGTTATCTAAAACCTACGATAATGGCGTACATGCACTACAAGGTGTTGATTTATCTATAGGAAAAGGAATGTTTGGGCTGCTTGGGCCAAATGGGGCCGGTAAATCATCACTAATGCGTACTATTTCTACGTTGCAATCTGCCGATTCGGGTTCAATTACTTTTGATGGTATTGATGTTTTTAAAGACCCACAGGCTTTGCGCCAACGTTTAGGTTACCTACCGCAAGATTTTGGTGTATACCCACGAGTTAGTGCTTACGACTTGCTGGACCACATGGCTGTTTTAAAGGGCATTCATAACAAAGGCGAGCGTAAAGAGTCGGTAGAAGGCTTGCTTGCACATACTAATTTATATCAACATCGCTCAAAAGCGGTAAGTGGCTTTTCGGGCGGTATGCGCCAGCGTTTTGGTATTGCACAAGCCTTACTAGGTGACCCTGATTTACTAATTGTTGATGAACCAACAGCAGGGTTAGATCCTGAAGAGCGAAATCGTTTTCATAACTTGCTAGTAAGCTTAGGCGAGCAAAAAGTCGTTATATTATCGACCCACATTGTTGAAGATGTGGCAGAGCTTTGCCCAAACATGGCCGTACTGGCAGGCGGAAAAATATTATTAGAGGGTAACCCCATTGCCCTTACCGATAAACTCCAAGGCCAAATTTGGCGCAAAGCCATGAGCCAAGAAGAAGCACTAGAGCTTGAGCCGCAACTGCCTGTTATTTCAAAACGCTTATTTGCTGGGCAAACCATATTACATGTATTAGCCAATGAAGCCCCTGAAGGTTTTGAGCTCAGCAGTGCAAACCTAGAAGATGTGTATTTTTCTACGTTGCTTAATCATCGTAACAGCCAAGTAGCATAAGGGGGCGCTATGTTTTTTAATATGCTCGCGTTTGAGCTGCGCTATTTTGTGCGCCAGCCTTCGTTTTATGTGACCTCATTAATATTCTTTTTTATGGCGTTTTTTATAAGCTCCAGTAGTAAGTTTCCGCTAGGTGGGGCTAATGTTCATATGAACTCGCCTTATACCATTATGGTTTTAACGGTTACCTTTTGTACGCTTGCTATGTTTTTAGTGGTTAACTTTGTTGCAAGCTCAGCGATTCGCAACAGCGAGACCAAAATGGATGAGCTGGTGTTTAGTAAGCCCGTTAACCCGCTTGCTTATCAATCAGGGCGTTTTTTTGGTTCTTACTTAGTTGTACTTATCGTGTTTTTAAGCGTGCCACTAGGCGTATTTTTGGGGTCTCAGTTTGGCTTGTTGGTTGGCTGGCTTGATAGTGAGCTAGTAGGCCCTAATAAGTTTATATATTACGCTGCGCCTTTTTTATATTTAGCGGTGCCAAGCTTATTGGTGCTCAGTGCTATTTTTAATAGTGTGGCGGTTTATTTTAAAACCATAATGGCGGTATATGTAACGGCCGTGGTGATCTATATAAGCTACCAATTGGCGAGTATCTATTTTGACGATTTAGCGTTTAGAAATATTGTTGTTTACGCAGACCCATTTGGCACTGGGTCGTTAATTGACTTAACCCGTTACTGGACTGTAAGTGATAAAAATACTGAAGTGTTGACGCTTTCGGGCGATTTTTTAATTAACCGTATTTTATGGGTAGCAATAAGTTTAGCGATGTTTTTTGGCCTCGGAAAGTTAGCTAATCGCGTAGTCACTAAAAAACAGAAAAAGCAATTTGCTGTCTCTACGTTTGTAAAAAATAAACAAGCAGCACTTATTAGCAGCGCTAAAAATTACAAGTCAAAAGGGGTCAATACGCAATCGCAATTAGTAATGCGCAGCTTATTTGAGCTTAAGCAGGTTATATTAAGTGCTCCTTTTATGATTTTAGCGGGTGTCAGTATTATTACGTTACTCGCACCACTTTTTGCGCCTATTGGCGCATATGGCACAACAGATTGGCCGCTCACACAAAACATGGTGGGCATTATTCAAAACGCCTCCGCTATATTTATGTTTATTATTATTGCTTATTACAGCGCAGAGCTGGTTTGGCGAGAACGCCACAGTGGTATGGGCGATATTGTTGACAGCTACCCGGTGCATAACAGTGTGTTTTGGGTATCTAAAATTATTGCGCTAATCACTGCGGTTTGTGGCCTTTATTTAGTAGGTATGATGTTTACCATTGCGGTGCAACTATTTAAGGGGCAATTTAACTTAGAGCTTGGCCAGTACTTATTTAGGTTGGGTTACCTTACATTATTGCCTTTAATTATGATGGCTATTTTGGCGTTCTTTTTACAAATAATTAGCCCTAATAAATACATAGGTATGGGTTTATTTATTCTGTATTACATTGCTCAAATGGTAATGGGTGCTTACGGGTTTGAGCATCATATGTATCATTTTTCACAAAGTAGCAGCGTACCGTATTCAGACATAAACGGTTACGGGCATTTTTTACAAGGCGCGCATTGGTATACCGTATATTGGGGTGCATTGAGTGTGTTTTTAGCTATTGTAGGGTTTGCTTTATGGCATCGTGGTCCATCGCAAACATTGCGTACGCGTTTATCTTTAGTGCGTTACAACATGTCTTTAAAAGGCCAGATTGCAGCCGTTATAAGTTTATTGGTATTTGTGGGCGCGGGTTATAACATTTATTACAACACCCGTGTAATCAATGAGTTTGTAACAAGTGATGATAACGAAGCGCTACAAGTAAGGTATGAGCAAGAGTTCTCACAATACAAAGACTTGCCACTGCCTATAATAACTGATGTTGATTTACACATTGATATTTATCCTAAAAAACGTGCTTTAAATGCCGTGGCTAAAATTAAGTTTACCAATACCGCAAACGAGCCAATAACCCGTGTGTTAATTAACGAGCCTAGCCAATCTAAAAGCTGGGATGTAAAAATGGCGGGCGGAAAAATAGTTGAGCGTTTAACCGATTTTGGCATGGTATGGTTTGAGTTTGAACAACCGCTAATGCCTAATGAAGTACGCGAAGGTGAGCTTTCTGTTACTCGTGAACACGACGGCTTTGTTGATAGAGGCTCTGATACTCAACTCGTGCACAATGGTACATTTGTAAATAATGGAGAATTATTACCAAATTTTGGTTATCAAAAGTATTTTCAAATTGCGGATAAGTATGAGCGCCGTAAGCACGATTTACCCGAGCTTGAACGTGCACATAAACTAGAAGACAGCCGCTATTATACGCAAAATGAGTTTGGGCCTGCTAATGGCTTTATAAACTACAAGGCAACAGTAACCACCGATGAGTCACAATTTGCTATTACACCCGGTTATTTAAAAAGTGAGAGTGTAAAAGACGGACGACGTACTTTTGTTTATGAAATGGATGCGCCTATTTTAAACTTTTATTCTGTGCTTTCGGCAGAGCTTGAAAGTAAAAAGGTTGAGCACAACGGTGTAAATATTGAGGTGTACTACCACAAAGATCATGCATGGAATGTTGACCGTATGATTGAGTCGGTACAAGACTCAATAGATTACTACACGCAAGCCTTTGGGCCATATCAGCATAAGCAGTTACGTATTATTGAGTTTCCTAAGTATCGCTCATTTGCGCAAAGTTTTGCCAATACGGTACCTTACTCAGAAAGTATTGGCTTTATTACAGACTTAAGAGATGAGAGTAAAGTTGACCTACCTTACTATGTAACCGCACATGAAGTTGCACACCAATGGTGGGGGCATCAAGTATCCGGGGCTAATGTAGAAGGCAGCGCCGTTATTTCTGAATCGCTCTCCCAATACAGTGCGCTTATGGTGCTAAAAAAACGCTTTGGCGCCGAGAAGCTTCGTAAATTCTTAAAGTACGAGTTAGATAAATACTTAATGGGCCGCACAGGCGAAGCCTTTGAAGAAATGCCACTATATAAAACACAGTCGCAACAATATCTTCATTACAATAAAGGCTCAGTTACGATGATGGCTTTGTATGACCGATTAGGTGAAGAGCGCTTAAATGCCGCACTTAAAGCATTTTTGAATGAGTTTAAATACCAGGCAACGCCATACCCAACCACACTTGATTTACTTAGTTATTTAAAGCGAGATACAACACAAGCTGAACAACGTTTTATTGATGATCAGTTTAAATACATAACGCTTTATGAGCTTGAAATGAAAGCAGTGTCGGTTACAGATGATGTTGATAGCGAAGGTTTATACACAGTAACACTGAGCGTTGAAGCAATTAAGCAGCATGCCGATGGACAAGGTGAAGAAACCGAGCAGCCACTCGATGAGCTAATTGATATTGCATTATTTAGCGATGATCCTGAAAACCTTCTCGCTGAAGACTTTGTGATTTACTCGCAAAAGCATCAAATAGTCTCTGGTACTAATACTATTGAGCTAAAAGTAAAAGAAAAGCCATTGTACGCGGGGGTAGACCCGTACATTAAGCTTGTAGATAAAGACAGTAAAAACAACCTAGCTAAGTTTTAACGATTAACGATTAACGATTAACGATTAGTAATTAACTGAAAGGCCGCCTTTAATGCGGCCTTTTTTGTTTTAGCGAATTGCTAATAGCAATGCGGATTAAAGCTTAATAAAGCGAATTAGCATATTGGTAAAAAGAGGTAATAGCAGCGAGGAGCTCGGCGATTAACCGAAGTGTGTTTTATAGTAAGGTGCTTTAGTCGCTAAAATTTAAAAGGCGCTGTGAGTATTTAGGTGCCCTAAACGAGAAAAGGGCCAAAAGGCCCTTAGTGTTGCAGCAAGTAACACATTTTGTTTTAAAGCGTAAAGTCTACAGCGTAGCCTACGTAAACTTTAACATCTGACTCATCCATGTCGGTGTCAGATACGCCAAAAGTAAAACCATCTTTTGATACAGAGATACCGTAATCAATAATATTATCATCACCTATAAAGTCACCAGAGTAGTGACCTAAGTGCAGCGCAACCTCAGTACCATTGCTGCCAACAGCAAAGCTGTAATCGGCATTTAGGTATAATGAATCGCCAAAGTCGGTGCCATCGCCATCTGCCGCTGAAGTGGCAAGGATTGCAGCGCCAAAGGTGAAACCTTCTGCGCTGATGCTACCGTAAATTTCAGAGAAATCAGCATCTGCCTCAGAAGCTGCATCTGGGTAAGCGTAATAAATGTAACCTACATCGTAGCTAAATGTGTCGTTAATATCGCCACCAAAACCCGCGTAAACATCAAGCTCGTAAGTCATTTCATCGGCCCATGAAGCATTTGATGCCCAAGTACCTACATAAAAGCCTGACTCGTCAGCGTAATCAATACCGCCAGAAATAGCAGCATCGCCCCCAGTTTGCTCTTGACCACGCCATAAGTAGTTAGACGTAGCCGCTGCGTTTGCTGTTACTTCTGCATGTACGGCTGTTGATGTTAAAGATGTAGCACCTAATAAAGCTATTGCGCTAATTGCGATGGTTTTTTTTAGTTTTAGCATGTCCATTTCCCGTTATATGATTTTTATCGCCTAGGTTTTTATTCTCTTATTGGCAACCCTTTGACTGGCGGTGTTTTATTGTTTAACTGGGAATGCAATTGCACTGTATGTGCCAGCTTAAAATAATTTCTATAAAACTGGTTTTTTACTTTTATAAAACAATATGTTGAGAAGTTTTAGAAGAGGGAATGATTGAGGAGGTTAATAAAAAAACGCACACTGCTGGTGCATAAGTTAACCTAACTGCACCAGAAAAATACAGCTAGGTTAGGTAAATTTAGCCAAATATAGTGCGCATAAGACTAATTGTTTCGTTTACTCCGCGGCCTTTTTGTACTTCGCTAATAATAGAGTCGCGTTTGCTACGAATATGCTCGGGAATGTCATCGGCTGCAAGTGCACGGTCTACAAGTATTTCGGCTGACTCTTTACCTCTACGCTGTGGTTTTCCGGCACTTGTTGTGCTGCGTTTAGGTTTATTTAATAACTTAATATAATTTGAGTTGTCGGCCGTGCTGGCATCTGCATAGTAAAAAAAGCACGGTAATAACGCTTTTATACTAACTAGTTGCTCTTCTAGTTCATTGCTGCCATTAGCCATTTTAAACCACGACATAGCATGAATGCTTTGTACTATATCTTGCCAGTAGCGCTCAAAGTCGCGATTGTTTAATTTTGTAATACCTAAAGCTGCGCATAATGCATCAAGACGGCTATTACTAATCGGCGTAAACACATCGGGGCGGCGCATTGCTAATAAACGTGTAGCAGGAGCAAGGGTTGGCTTTTCATCGCTACCGTTAAAGGCAAGTAAATAAGCAACAACAAACTGTTGGTAATCAGCTTCGCTCACATCACCTTCAAGCGGGATGTTAGCAAGTGCATCGTCAAACGCGCCAGGCAAGTCGGCTAGCATTTGATGAAAACCCTTTGCACTTTTTGTTGATGCGAACCATTCAACATCAAAGTTATAGGTGCTTGGGTCGAGCGTGGCAGTGTGTTTACCACTAAATGCCAGTAAATCCTCTGGGATCATATCTTTTAGTGCTTGCTCACGAATGCTGTGCAAATACGTGGTAAGGCGAAGCTGTTCGTCCAGTGCAATAAGTTTTTTATGTTGCTCTACAAACATACTAATAACAGGCCAAGGTGCTACACGTAGTGTTTTAAGCTGTAAAAAGCTAATTGCTGAGGTTAGCTGGTCGTGCAGCTTTTTTAAAACTGGCAGTTGTTGTGGCTCTAGTAAATCGTAATTTATACGGTCTTTACTTGCACTTAGTAGCTCGTAACACCAGCCTAAAAAATCCTCTGGGTGGTTTTCTACTTTCACGGCCATTAGGTTTAGGCTTAGTTCTGAAGCTTGCTTCAAGATGTTTTGGTAAATTTGACTTTCTTGTTCGCCTAGCGCCATTTTTGACGGTGAAATTAGCAGTTTTTTCATGCCTTGTAGAGTCTCCGAGTAGATACATTTTTTAGCTGCTTTATTTTAGCGCAAATACGCCAATAGCAACAGGGCCGTGCATCATACCTAACAATTCAAGGGATGCAATGTTGTAGGGTTTAATACTTGGTTAGATTTAAACTTGATGAGCTTTACTTTTAGTCACCAATTTCGCAACGTTTACTTTTAAGCATAAATTCATTTCAAATTAAATAAATTACAATAAAGTGCTTTTTTGTCACAACGACAATGATTTTAAAGCTAACACTCGCTATGATAAGAACATTATTTGCACGTTTGAAAGGATGATCATGAAGACCTTACTCAAAATTGTTGGTGTAATACTCTTACTTTGTATTGCGTTAATTATTGCCGCTCCGTTTTTAATCCCAACCGATACTATTTTTAATAAAGTATCTGAACAGGTTGAAAAAACAACAGGGCGCACACTTACTATTAAAGGTGATAAAACGCTTAGTGTATTTCCTGCATTAAAGTTAGAGCTTAACGATGTAAACTTTGCAAACATGCAGACAGGCTCGCGCGACGACATGGCAAGTATGGAGCAATTAGCTGTGCATATACCATGGTTATCGTTATTTGGCGGCGAATTCAAACTTGATAAGTTTGTTATTAACGAGCCCAATATTTTATTAGAAACTGATAAAAACGGTAAAGCTAACTGGCAGTTGTTTGATGCTGTAGCAGAGCAGCCGCAAGAGCAAACTCAATCAGGTGAGGCTGTTAAACTACCAGAGAACTTTGATATAGAGTTAGGTGAAGTGGCTATTTACGGTGGTACGTTTACTTACCTAGATGGGCAAACAGGCGCTAAACAACAAATTAGTGACTTGGAATTGGCTATTTTACTTCCTTCACTACGTAAAACACTAGAGATCAAAGGCGGCATTACATATATGCAAGAGCGCTTTGAGCTTGATGTAAAACTTGATACGCCGGCAAAGGCAATTGAAGGGGCGACGTTTGAGGTTACTCAAAGCGTAGACTCTCGCTTGGTCGATCTTACTTTTAACGGCAGTATTGCTCGCCAAGGTAAAGATATAAAAGGCGAGTTAGCGCTAAGTGGCGACTCTGTTAAGGAGCTAGCAACTTGGCAAGGGGTAGACTTAAACGCTAAAGAAAATGCATTTAATGCGTTTAGTGTAAACGGTAAAATGCATCTTATAGATGATACGTTTAACTTAGAAGAGCTGATTGCTACCCTAGATGAATTAGAGATTAAAGGAAAAAGTGAAGTAAACTTAGGCAATAAACTAGCGGTTAATGCTGATATAGACCTAGGTATGCTTGATTTGAATCCCTACTTACCGGAGGCAGTCGCTAAGCAGCAAGCGCCGCAAAGCGAAGAACCTAAAGCCGCGCAGCCGATTGTTTGGGACGATACTAAAATTGATTTAAGCGCATTAAATGCACTTAATGCTAATGTAGTTATTCGCTCAAGCGGTTTAAAAGCTAACGATATTGAGCTAGGTGCTAATCAATTTACAGTCGATTTAAACAACAGCGTTGCTAAATTAAGCTTAGATAGCTTTAAAGCATATGAGGGCACTGGTAAAGGAGTTATCAACATAAATGCGCAGCAAACGCCGTATAAAATAAGCACAAATTTTGATTTAGCCGACATAGACGCACAACCGTTACTCACTGATGCAGCTGGCTTTGATAAGCTCATGGGTAAAGGGTCATTAAATTGGAATTTAACCACAACTGGGCAAAGTCAAAAAACCTTTATTAATGCATTAAATGGTAAGGTTGGCTTTGAATTTGCCGATGGTGCTGTTAAAGGCGCAAACGTGGCTGAAATGGTTCGCAAAGGCAAAGAGCTTATTACGGGTAACCTTGGAGCTGTGAGTGAAGGGTTAGATACAGGCTTTGAAGAATCAGAGCAAACAGATTTTTCTGCGCTCACAGGTAGCTTTAACTTTACTAATGGCGTGGGCCGTAATAACGACCTATCGCTGATGAGCCCACTTATTCGTATTACAGGTGAGGGCGATGTAGATTTGCCTAAAACCAATGTTGATTATCGCTTAGTGACCGGCATTGTTGATTCGATTGAAGGGCAAGGCACTACAGATGATAGTACAGGCTTTAAAATCCCACTGCGTATAGAAGGCCCATTTCATGACGTTGGCTTTAAGCTAGATGTAAGCAACGCGCTTAAAGATGAAGCAAAGCAAAAGCTGGATGACGCCAAAGAGAAAGCAAAAGAAAAAGCCAAGGACAAAGTTAAAGATAAACTAAAAGGTTTATTTGGCTAACTATTAAACCCCACTAATAAATAATTAAGGCGCTATTTGCGCCTTGATTGTTTTATAACCACTTGTAAAATAGCTACATAGCGGTTTTTACTCAGTTTTAATCTGTCCTTCCCTTAAATTAATTAAAAAATAACCTACCACTCACTAGCCAATGCTGGTACAATTGCCCGCCCTTAAGAGACAACTCTGTTGTTTTTTGAGTGGGATTTAATCGAAGTGCCTTGATTTTAAACAAATTTAAGGCAAGTTGTAATTACTACACCGGAGGTCATTAACATGATCCAAATGCAAACTCAGCTGGAAGTTGCTGATAACAGCGGCGCTCGCAAAGTGCAGTGTATAAAAGTCCTTGGTGGTTCACACCGTCGCTATGCGGCAGTTGGCGATATCATTAAAGTTTCTGTGAAAGAAGCTATTCCTCGCGGTAAAGTGAAGAAAGGTGATGTTAAAAACGCGGTAGTTGTGCGTACCAAAAAAGGCGTTCGTCGTCCGGACGGTTCTCTGATCCGTTTCGATAGCAATGCGGCTGTTATCTTAAATGATAACTTGCAGCCAATTGGTACTCGTATCTTCGGCCCTGTGACTCGTGAACTTCGTAATGATAAGTTCATGAAAATTGTTTCACTAGCCCCAGAAGTACTGTAAGGAGTCTATCATGGCAGCAAAAATCCGTCGTGATGACGAAGTAATCGTACTAGCAGGTAAAGACAAAGGTAAGCGCGGCAAAGTGCTTTCAGTTGTTACCGAGTCTGGTCGAGTATTTGTCGAAGGCATTAACTTAATCAAGAAACACCAAAAGCCGGTTCCACAATTGAACCAAGCTGGCGGCATTGTTGAGAAAGAAGCGTCTATCGACGTATCAAACGTTGCGATCTACAACTCGGAAACGAGTAAAGCAGATCGTGTAGGTTTCAAGATTGAAGATGGTAAGAAATTACGTATCTTTAAATCTACTGGTAAAACTATCTAATAGTTGGAGTAGAATGATGGCGAAACTGCATGAAGTATATAAAGACAAAGTAGTTGCTGAGCTTCAAGAGAAGTTTGGTTTCAGCTCTGTCATGCAAGTCCCTCAGATCGAAAAGATCACATTAAATATGGGCGTGGGCGAAGCCCTAGCTGACAAGAAGATTTTAGATAACGCTGTTGCGGATCTAGAAGCTATCGCTGGTCAGAAACCTTTAATCACTAAAGCACGCAAATCTGTTGCTGGCTTCAAAGTGCGTGAAGGCTACCCAATAGGCTGTAAAGTAACCTTACGCGGCGAGCGTATGTGGGACTTTTTTGAGCGTTTGGTATCAATCGCTATCCCACGTATCCGTGACTTCCGTGGTGTGAGTGCTAAGTCTTTTGATGGACGTGGTAACTACAGCATGGGCGTACGTGAACAAATCATCTTCCCAGAAATTGATTACGATAAAGTAGACCGTGTACGCGGTATGGATATCACAATCACAACTTCTGCGAAATCTGATGAGGAAGGCCGTGCGTTGTTAGAAGCGTTTAACTTCCCATTCAAGAAATAAGGGTAGGGTTATGGCAAAGAATTCTATGAAAGCGCGCGAAGCAAAGCGCACTAAACTAGTTGCTCAGTACGCTGAAAAGCGTGCAGCACTAAAAGCTATCATCAGCGATGTTAACGCATCTGAAGATGATCGTTGGGACGCGGTACTTAAGCTTCAAGCTTTACCACGTGATTCTAGCCCTGCACGTCAACGTAATCGTTGTAACATTACGGGCCGCCCACATGGTTTCCTTCGCAAATTCGGCATGAGCCGTATTAAAGTTCGCGAAGCAGCTATGCGCGGTGAAATTCCTGGCCTTAAAAAGGCTAGCTGGTAATAGTATCACGGGAGTAAGACTATGAGCTTGCAAGATCCTATCGCGGATTTGTTTACACGTATCCGTAACGGTCAATCAGCGAAGAAAGTATCTGTAACGATGCCAACTTCAAAGCTGAAAGTAGCAGTAGCTAAAGTATTAAAAGACGAAGGTTACATCGCAGATTTCGCTGTAAACAGCGAAGCGAAACCTGAGCTTTCTATCGAGTTGAAATACTTCGAAGGCAAAGCTGTAATTGAAAATATCCAGCGTGTTAGCCGCCCTGGTCTACGTATCTATAAGAAACGTGACGAATTACCGAAGGTAATGGGTGGTCTTGGTATCGCTATCGTATCAACTTCTAAAGGCCTAATGACAGACCGCGCAGCACGTAGTGCTGGTGTTGGTGGTGAAATCATTGGCTTTGTAGCTTAATCGGAGGGGAACTATGTCTCGCATAGCAAAGGCACCAATCAATGTTCCTGCCGGTGTAGAAGTTACATTAAAAGGCCAGGACATCACAGTTAAAGGCAAAAACGGTGAACTTACTCGTACTATCAACAACGCTGTTGAAGTACAAGTTAACGACAACGTTATTACAACTTTACCTCGTGAAGGCGTAGCTAATGCATGGGCTCAAGCAGGTACTGCTCGCGCTCTAATCAACAACATGGTTGTTGGTACGCATGAAGGTTACGAGAAGAAACTTCAGTTAGTAGGTGTTGGTTACCGTGCTGCAGCTAAGGGTAAAGTTTTAGACTTAACACTTGGTTTCTCGCACCCAGTTAATTTCGAAGTTCCTGAGGGAATTACGATTGAAACTCCAAGCCAAACAGAAGTTCTAGTTAAGGGCGTAGATAAGCAGTTAGTTGGTCAAACAGCTGCTAACATTCGTGCATACCGTAAACCTGAGCCTTATAAAGGTAAAGGTGTTCGTTATTCAGATGAGAATGTACGCCGTAAAGAGGCTAAGAAGAAGTAAGGTAAGACGATGGATAAAAAAACAGCTCGTCTACGTCGTGCTAAACGCACTCGTAGAAATTATATTGAACAAGGCACAACGCGTCTTGTTATCCACCGCACGCCACGTCACATTTACGCTCAAGTAGTTAATGCTGAGGGTACTGTACTGGCTGCTGCTTCTACTGTTGAGAAAGCTATTAGCGAAACAGTTAAAGGCACAGGCAACGTTTCAGCTGCACAAGCAGTTGGTAAAGCGGTTGCAGAACGTGCGGCTGACAAAGGCATCGAAAAGATTGCTTTTGATCGCAGTGGCTTTAAATATCACGGCCGTGTGAAGGCGCTAGCTGATGCTGCGCGTGAAGCCGGTTTGCAATTCTAGGAGTAGACAATGGCTAACGTAGAAGCAAAGCAACAACAGCCTGATTTAGCTGAAAAGCTAATCGCGGTAAACCGTGTGTCTAAAGTAGTTAAAGGTGGTCGTATCTTTAGCTTCACTGCACTAACTGTAGTTGGTGATGGCGCAGGTAAAGTAGGTTTTGGTTATGGTAAAGCTCGTGAAGTTCCAGCTGCTATTCAAAAAGCAATGGAAAAAGCACGTCGCAACATGATCAATGTAGACCTAAATGGCAACACATTACAGCATCCTGTTAAAGGACGTCATGCTGGCTCACAAGTGTTCATGAAACCAGCATCTGAAGGTACTGGTATCATCGCAGGTGGTGCTATGCGTGCAGTACTAGAAGTTACTGGTGTGCAGAACGTACTTTCTAAATGTTACGGTTCTACCAACCCGATCAACGTAGTACGTGCAACGATTCAAGCTCTAGAGAACATGAACTCTCCTGAGTCAATCGCTGCTAAACGTGGTCTGCGCGTAGACGAAATTCTGGGGTAACCATGGCAAATAAAACTGTAAAAGTAACACAAGTAAAGAGCTCTATCGGTCGTTTACCGAAGCATAAAGCTACATTACGCGGTCTTGGTTTACGTCGTATCAACCACACTGTTGAGTTAGAAGACACAGCATGTGTACGTGGTATGATCAACCGAGTTTCTTACATGGTTAAGGTAGAGGGTTAATTTCATGCATTTGAATACACTTTCACCTGCTGCAGGTTCTAAAACTGCTCCAAAACGTGTTGGTCGTGGTATCGGTTCTGGTCTTGGTAAGACTGGTGGCCGTGGTCACAAAGGTCAAAAATCACGTTCTGGCGGTAAAGTACGCGTTGGTTTTGAAGGCGGTCAAATGCCTATGCAACGTCGTCTACCTAAATTTGGTTTCACTTCACGCAAATCGTTAGTATCTGCAGAAGTAAACCTTTTTGAAATCGCTAAAGTTGAAGGCGATGTGGTAGACCTAAACGCGTTACAAGCAGCTGGTCTAGTTAAAAAGAACGTTCTGTTCGTTAAAGTTGTTAAATCTGGCGAAGTTTCACGCGCTGTTACCGTTAAAGGCCTTAAGGCTTCTAAAGGTGCTCGCGAAGCTATTGAAGCTGCCGGAGGCAAGGTAGAAGACTAAGGAAGTACTAATGGCTAAACCAGGTCAAGATACACAAAGTGCACAAAGTGGACTTTCGGAATTGAAGCGTCGATTACTATTTGTTTTAGGTGCTATCATTATTTACCGTCTAGGTTCATTTGTGCCAATCCCTGGGATTGACGCCGCTGTACTTGCCGATTTCTTCGAGCAACAAAAGGGCACCATTGTTGAGATGTTCAACATGTTTAGCGGTGGTGCGCTTGAGCGAGCTTCAGTGTTAGCACTGGGTATTATGCCGTATATCTCGGCTTCGATTATTACGCAACTATTAACGCATATGTATCCTCCGTTTATAGAGCTTAAGAAAGAAGGTGAGCAAGGGCGTAAAAAAATTAGCCAGTACACACGCTACGGCACGCTTGTGCTTGCTACTATCCAATCAATCGGTATTGCAACTAGCTTACCGGGCATGATGGAAGGGTTAGTTGTTAACCCGGGTCTCGGTTTCTATTTCACCGCAGTGGTGAGTTTAGTAACTGGTACTATGTTCCTAATGTGGTTGGGCGAACAAATAACAGAACGCGGTATCGGTAACGGTATCTCAGTTCTAATATTTGTTGGTATTGTAGCTAACCTGCCGTCTGCTATTGGTTCGACAGCCGAAATGGCGCGCCAAGGTGATTTGAATGTTTTTGTACTGTTGATGGTTGCGGTTATAGTATTCGCTGTTACTTATCTTGTAGTGTTTTTCGAACGTGGACAACGTCGTATCGTTGTTAACTACGCTAAACGCCAACAAGGTCGTCAAGTATTTGCTGCTCAAAGCACGCATTTACCACTAAAAGTAAACATGGCGGGTGTTATTCCACCAATCTTCGCTAGCAGTATAATTCTGTTCCCTGGTACAATTGCAAGCTGGTTCGGCCAGGGTGAAGGTCCGGTCGCTGATGTGCTACAAGCTATTGCAACAACGTTGACTCCAGGTCAGCCTTTGTATGCGATGGTGCTAGCAGCAGCTATCATCTTCTTCTGCTTTTTCTACACAGCGTTGGTTTTTAACCCGCGTGAGACAGCAGACAACCTGAAGAAATCTGGCGCATTTATCCCAGGTATTCGTCCAGGTGAGCAGACATCTAAATACATTGATAAAGTGATGACACGCCTGACATTGGCAGGTGCTTTGTATATAACCTTTATCTGTCTGGTGCCCGAATTCATGACTATGGCATGGCAAACGCCATTCTATTTCGGCGGTACATCAATTTTGATTATCGTTGTAGTAATCATGGACTTTATGGCACAAGTACAGACTCACCTGATGTCACATCAGTATGATTCTGTGCTGAAAAAAGCGAACCTTAAAGGCTACGGCCGATAAGGTCAGTTTACGGAGTTGAGCAATGAAAGTACGTGCTTCCGTTAAGAAAATATGCCGTAACTGTAAAGTTATTAAACGTGCTGGTGTAGTACGCGTAATTTGCAGTGAGCCTAAGCATAAGCAAAGGCAAGGCTAAGTAAACAGTCGTGCAGGCTGAGATTTCTCGGCCTGTGTTTTTAGTTGTGATTTGGTCTTCGTTTGAGTATCCTTACGGGCTTTTCAAACTTTTGATTACCAAATTCAAATATAGGAGATGTGTTAGTGGCCCGTATCGCTGGCATTAACGTCCCTGATCATAAACATGCAGTTATTGGTTTAACAGCTATTTATGGCATAGGTAAGACTCGCTCTAAGGCTATCTTAGAAGCGACTGGTATCGCCGAGACCACAAAAATCGGTGAACTTTCAGACGAAACTCTTGACGTACTGCGTGATGCAGTTGGCAAGTACACTGTAGAAGGTGACCTTCGTCGTGAAGTTACTCTAAATATCAAGCGCCTTATGGACCTTGGTTGTTTCCGTGGCCTACGTCACCGTCGCTCTTTACCACTACGTGGTCAAAGAACAAAGACTAACGCGCGTACCCGTAAGGGTCCTCGTAAGCCTATTAAGCGATAAGGGGATAGTATTATGGCTAAGACACCAATTCGTCGTAAAAAGGTTAAAAAGCAAGTTGCTGATGGTATGGCTCATGTTCATGCGTCTTTCAACAACACTATTGTAACAATTACCGACCGTCAAGGTAATGCACTATCATGGGCTACTGCCGGTGGTTCAGGTTTCCGTGGTTCACGTAAATCTACACCATTTGCTGCTCAGGTTGCTGCAGAGCGTGCAGGTACTGCTGCTCAAGAATACGGTTTAAAAAATCTAGAAGTTTTCATTAAAGGTCCAGGTCCAGGTCGTGAATCTGCTGTACGTGCTTTGAATGCTGCTGGTTACCGTATCACCAACATTACTGACGTGACGCCAATACCACACAATGGTTGTCGTCCACCGAAGAAACGTCGCGTTTAACAATAGGTTAGGAGAAATAACATGGCAAGATATTTGGGCCCTAAGCTCAAGCTGAGTCGTCGTGAAGGTACTGACCTGTTCCTTAAGAGCGGCGTAAGAGCTATCGACTCTAAGTGTAAACTTGAGACTGCACCTGGTCAGCACGGCGCTCGTAAAGGTCGCTTATCTGATTACGGTTTACAATTACGTGAAAAGCAAAAAGTACGTCGTATCTACGGTGTATTAGAAAAGCAATTCCGTAATTACTACAAAGAAGCTGCTCGCCTTAAAGGTAATACAGGTGAAAACTTGTTACAGCTTTTAGAGCAACGTTTAGACAATGTTGTATATCGCATGGGTTTTGCTAGCACACGCGCTGAAGCACGTCAGTTAGTAAGCCACAAAGCGATTTTAGTTAATGGTCGTGTTGTGAACATTCCTTCATACGTAATTGCTCCAGAAGATACTGTAGTAATCCGTGAGAAGTCTAAAACACAAGCACGTATCATCGCTGCTCTAGAGTTGGCTGAGCAACGTGAAAAGCCGACTTGGGTTGAAGTTGACGGTAAGAAATTGGAAGGTAGCTTCAAGCGCCTACCTGAGCGTTCAGATCTGTCTGCGGACATTAATGAACAACTAATCGTCGAACTTTACTCTAAGTAAAGTTAAGAGTTAAGAGAGGATAAAATGCAGGGTTCTGTTACAGAATTTCTAAAACCAAGGTTAGTCGATATCGACGCTATCAACCCAACGCGTTCTAAAGTAGTTTTAGAACCACTAGAGCGTGGCTTTGGCCATACTCTGGGTAATGCCTTACGCCGTATACTGTTATCATCTATGCCTGGATGTGCAGTAACTGAAGTTGAAATCGACGGTGTATTGCATGAGTACAGCGCGAAAGAAGGCGTACAAGAAGACATCATTGAAATACTACTAAACCTAAAAGGTCTAGCAGTAACGTTAGAAGGCAAAGATGAAGTTTTTCTGACCCTGACTAAATCTGGTGTAGGCCCTGTGACTGCGGCTGATATTCAGCACGATGGCGATGTAACAATTGCTAATCCAGATCACGTTATTTGTCATTTAACGACAGATAGCAGCGAGATCAGCATGCGTATTCGTGTTGAGCGTGGTCGTGGTTATGTGCCGGCATCTAGTCGTTTATCCTCTGATGACGATGAGCGTCCAATTGGTCGATTGCTGCTTGATGCATCATTCAGCCCAGTTGAACGTATTGCGTACTCGGTTGAATCAGCCCGTGTTGAGCAACGTACAGACTTAGACAAGTTAATCATTGATATGGAAACAAACGGCACCTTAGATCCTGAAGAAGCGATCCGCCGTGCGTCTACTATCTTAGCTGAGCAATTAGATGCATTCGTAGATTTACGTGATGTAACTGAGCCAGAAGAGAAAGAAGAGAAGCCAGAATTCGATCCTATTCTACTTCGTCCAGTTGATGATCTTGAACTAACAGTACGTTCAGCAAACTGTTTGAAAGCCGAGCAAATTCAATATATCGGTGATTTAGTTCAGCGCACTGAAGTTGAGCTTCTTAAAACGCCTAACCTAGGCAAGAAGTCTCTAACTGAAATAAAAGACGTGCTAGCTTCACGTGGTCTTTCTCTAGGCATGCGCCTAGAAAATTGGCCGCCTGCAAGCCTAGCTGAATAATCTAAATCACTATATTAGTTTAGTTAGAAGGATAGGGTCATGCGCCATCGTAAGAGTGGTCGTCAATTAAACCGTAACAGTAGCCATCGTAAAGCGATGTTCAGCAATATGGCAGGTTCTTTGGTGAAACATGAAATCATCAAAACTACTTTGCCTAAAGCGAAAGAGTTACGCCGTGTAATTGAACCTTTAATCACACTGGCTAAGACTGACAGTGTAGCAAATCGCCGTTTAGCGTTTGCTCGCACGCGTGATAATGAAGTAGTTGGTAAATTGTTCAGCGAAATCGGTCCTCGTAATACAGACCGTCCAGGTGGTTACACTCGTATTCTTAAGTGTGGCTTCCGTGCTGGTGATAATGCACCAATGGCTTATATTGAACTAGTAGGTCGCCCAGCGACTAACGAAGAAGTTCAAGAAGACGCGCAGTCTGCAGAGTAAGTCTTTAAAGAGACACCAAAAAGCCGAGCTTAATGCTCGGCTTTTTAATGCCTAAAATTTGATATCCCTCCAAATAGTTACTTGATAATTACCTATTACCTATTACCTATTACCTATTACCTTCATTCTGTTAAACCGACTTAGTTAAACCAATGTAGTTATAAAGCCTGCATTCTCAAAAAGCTTAATTAAGCGGTAACCCTATAAGTCGAGTGTATAAGGTTTGTAAAACATAGCCCAGACTGTAGATGTACAGTGTAATTTGGATAGTGGTAAAGCAAATTAGCCAATCAAACAGAGATATTTAATTTTAACTCGCTAATTTAGTGGGCTTAAGGCTACTTTTAGTAGGGTTTTTGAGCGTTTAGCTCAAATACTCAGCGAATAGTCATTTATTTCAAGTTTTCTTCAAAAAAGGGTTGATCTGTTTTCGGATCTCCCTATAATGCGACCCCACTGAGACGGCAGAGCAGGCAACGCTTAGCGAGGCAAGCAAACCACTCAGTGAGTCGAGTAAAACTTAGTTTTGAAACTTTCAAGTTTAACAAAATTAAGTGTTGACAAAAAAATAGGAAAGCGTAAGATGCGCAGCCCTAGCGAGATAAAGTTTAACGCTTTAATCGCAACGTTCTTTAACAATATAAAGCAATCATCTGTGTGGGCACTCGTACAGATTGAGTTCTAACAGCCAAGCTACGTAGGTAGTGAGGCAACCAAAGTTAGAGTATC
>NZ_PNDP01000025.1:0-85466 GCF_005886415.1 Pseudoalteromonas sp. S327
TCGCCGCCACATTTGCCTTCACCGCACTTACCTTCTGCCGCATCAAGCTGGTATCCGCTTACTAGCTGTTGAAATTCAAATGGGTTTGCTTGTGCATCTGCAGAGGCAAAACTTGCAGAGCCAACAACTACTGCACCTAAGGTTAACGCGATTGAGTTTTTCTTTACTGTATTCATTGTATGACTCTCTTATATAAGTGTGTATTAAGATAACGCAAACTAATTATTGTCAATTATGCGTTGCTTGTATAATTAAATAGACCCGCTATCAAATAAAAACTTTCATTTATTTTCATTTTTTTTACTTTTAAATTTATACAAACAAATATGGGCAGTAATTTAAGTTTTATCAAACCATACTTTGCAGGTACACTACGCACCCGTTTTTTCAATAAAAATACTCTATGAAACTTGTTTTAGCGCCTATGGAAGGTGTTGTTGATTTTAAAATGCGCCAACTTCTTACCAATATTGGTGGCTTTGACCTATGCGTAACAGAATTTGTTAGAGTAATTGATAAATGTTTACCGGCTAAAGTGTTTCATCGCTATTGCCCTGAGCTCAATAATAACGGTTTAACCAAAGCCGGTACTCCTGTGCGCGTACAGTTATTAGGGCAAGTGGCCGACGTATTAGCAGAAAATGCGGTTAGAGCTATCGAATTAGGCTCCCACGGTATAGATCTTAATTTTGGCTGCCCTGCAAAAACGGTAAATAAAAGCCGCGGGGGCGCTGTACTGCTAAAAGACCCTGATCATATGTATAACATAATCAAAGCGGTAAGGGATGCGGTCGATAGTAAACATCAAGTAAGCGCTAAAATACGCTTGGGCTTTGATGATGATAGCAATAGCCAAGAAATTGTAGATGCAGTTGTAAGCGCAGGTGCAGATAGTATTGCAATACATGCCCGTACTAAGCGTGATGGTTATAACCCACCTGCATACTGGGAAAAAATCCCCCCGCTAATAAAAGGTAAAAACATAGCCGTGGTTGCCAACGGTGAAATTTGGCAAGTGGAAGATGCCCTACTTTGCCAATCCCGAAGCCAGTGTAGCGATTTAATGCTAGGGCGCGGTGCGCTTTCTCACCCTGATTTAGCGAAAAAAATTAAAGCTCATGTTAATAATGAACAATATAATGGCCTAGAGTGGGAACATATAATTTATCATTTGATTCACTCTGCTATTCATCAAGACCCCACACAAGATGAAAAATATTTTGCCTCTCGTACTAAACAATGGCTGGGTTATCTAAAACGCCAATACCCACAAGCTAATGCACTTTTTGATGAAATAAGACGTCTTAAAGTAAAAGGTGATGTAGCACAGGTTTTAAAAAAATACGCTAAGTCTCCGCAACTTGATTCAAATCATAGCGTATAAGCAGCGCAGCTCAGATAATACCGGTATAACGAAACGCTAAATGAAGGTTATACCAATATGCTTTATCAGCAACAGCTGCACAGTGAAATAGCACACGTTAAATCAGTAATATTAGCGATGCTGAGCCAATCTGCACACCCTGCCCATCTTAAGCTACGTGACGTTATATTAACTAGCCAGCATAACGAATGGCTTGACACTGCCACCTACCACTTAGGTCCTGAATATCAAACTTTAGTTAATAGGCTGACAGAATTAGAAGCGGCAATAAGCCAAATTGATATTGGTCAATACGGCTATTGCTGCGATTGTGAAGAAGCAATTTCTGAGCAGTTACTTAAACAAGACCCTGCAACACAACGTTGTGAAATGTGCGCTAAGCGCACATAAGCGCTTAAAGTGTTAATAGTTGCTCGGCAAAACTAAAAGCGTGGCCAGGGTAAAGCACACTATCTTCAACTAAATACTGCGCATCGCGCTGTGAAATAGCTAATCGTTTTACTAAGTTCACTTTTGCCTGAGATAAAGTCCATGCATGGTAATGTATGCCCACATCGGTTTCCATTAGCGCAAGCATTAGCCTTTTATCTTCTGGGCTTAGCTGGCTATTTTTAGCCATAGCGGGCAACAGCATGTAATCAGTTTGCCAATCAATCCCTTTTACTTTTGGCGCCTTGCTTAAGTATTGGCTAATAAACGAAGTACTATGATGCTCGTTATAGCTCAAATTAGGCGCAGTATGCGAGTCAATTTGAAGATGCTGATTAATAGTATCAACCCATTGCAAAGGCGACTTAACTGCCCCACTGAAGTAATTTAGTTTACTTTGATACCATTCACTGCCATTAGCAAGTCCACGTAAGCCAATGCTTCCCCTTGGTTTGTATTGGGCCAAGTAATCATTAAACTCTGCAATCTGGGCTTTTAAATCGTTTACGCTAGATTGTTTTAATAATGACGTTTGTAAGTAACCCTGCAGGAGGTTTAATTCAACCTTGTTTAATCTCAAATTGCTTTGCAGCGCACTATCTAATTGATCTTGAGTGTACTTAAGCCACTCAATTACCTCGTTAGCCATAGTACTTTGCATTTGCGCTGATAAAAAGTTATCTAACACATTGACCTGTGCAGGCCAGCTGAAAAAGCGCTCAGGAAAACGCTCAGCAATAATTAAGTAATTTAGCTGCTGTGTTTGCGCGTTTGAAAGAGTCATTGTTTGTAGGCGCTGATACATCTGATGACGAAGCGATAAATACGCTGAGGAAAAAGGCAGTACTTGTTCAGTGGATACACTTGCAGTGCCCACAGGCTTTAGCGCCGTATTTAAACTTTTAATACTCTGCTGCGCAGCATCATAAGATTCAAAAGGCGGTGGTTGTTTTGAACAAGCAACCAAAAACAGACTAAATAGGACAGACAAAAGATGCGTTTTATTCATTATAAATTCCAATAAAAAAAGCCCCAAAGGGGCTTTTTATATAATTGCTAAAACAAATTAAAGTTAAATTTTAACACCGTTGCGAGCGGCTTTATCTTTAATAAATGTAGACCAACCTTTAGCAAACTTACGTGTGCGTGGGTCGTCCATTGCTTTAGTAATAGCAGCATAAGCTTGCTTGTATTTAGCTTGGTAGTAGTACGCTTCAGCTAAGTCTGAATAAATGGTGCCTTTTTTGTCAGAGCCAAGCTCTAACGCTTTGTTCAAACGAACAACAGCAGCACTAAAGTTCTCAGATTGTAAAAGTAACGATCCTGCTTTGCGGTAAAGCTCTGCATCGTCGTCAAATTTAGCAGCTTCTTCGTAGTACTTAGCAGCTTTTTCGATGTCTTTAGAACGGTGGTAGTTACTAGCAATTGCGTTAACATTTTGCTTAGTACGCTTAACTTTGTCTTCTTTAATCGCATTTTCAAGGGTTTTAGCCGCTTTAAATGGAATTTCGTTTAAAGAATAAAAGTTAGAAAGTACTTTGTAATCTACTTCCGCTTCAAAATAGCCATTTTTGAATGCTACTTCCATGGTCGCTAGACCTTTAGAGTAGTCTTCGGTTTGTAGGTAGTATTTACCTAAACTAACCCAGGCTTTTTTGTCATCTGGCCAAACTCGTACAATCTCTTCACCAATTTTCACCATGTTGGCGTAATCTTTAAGTTCAAAGTAAGAACCTAATTTTAATTGGTAAGGGGCCTTGTTAGGCTCCTTTTGTAAAGAGATTGCCTTGTCGGCAGGTTTAAAAACATCACGAAACTGACCTAACTGATAGTTAGCTTGCGCAATACGAGTATAAACTTTAGGGTCTTCTTCGCCGGTGAAGTCCATCCAAGCTGTATAAGCTTTTTTGGCTTCTTGGAACTTTTCAGTACCTGCGTATAAATCACCTAATAGCTTTAAAGTTTGCTCGTGATCTGCGAAGTTTAAAATATCAGGGGCAACAGCTTGTCTAGAGTATTTAATCGCTTCATCGTACTTCTCTTTTTGCGCGTACATGCTACCTAAGTAACGATTTACAGTCGCTTTATCGAAGTCGTTAGATGCGTCAATCTCTTTTAACAAAGCAATTGCTTCATCAATTTTGTCTTCATTGTACAAGTCAAACGCTTTAATTACCTTTTTACCAGTACGCTCGCCCATGATTTTAGTCTTGGCTTTTTTACGCTCTTCAATTTTAGCGTAATCCGGCGCTGCTAATACAGGTGCAGTTATAGCTGCACCTGACACAGACATAAGAATTGCAAGAGCAGTTACTTTAGATAAATTTCTCATTACTCGCCTCCTTAGCCTTGGTTAAGTTTAAAGTCTAGTTGAACTTGTAAACCAACTTGTTTTTGTGGTTTACCGTCAATAATTTTAGGACGGTATTTCCACTTGCGTAAGGCACGTTTAGCTTCACGGTCAAAGATACGTTTTGGTTCTGCGTCAATAACTTGAACGTCAGTCACGCCACCTAACTCATCAATTGTGAACGAAAGTTGTACCCAACCTTCTTTACCATCACGCGCTGCTTGCGTTGGATATTTTGGTTCAATACGAACGATAGGTGTCGCATCACCATCTCGTCCAAATGCACCTGGACCACTTAGTCCACCAGCCGAACTTCCTACATCAATGCTACCCATGTTAAATGACATAGCACCAGGATTAGGATTGTTATTCTCCGGCTGTGGCGGCTGCGGTTTAGGCGGCTGCTTTGGCGGTGGCGGAGGCGGAGGCGGAACACGCTTCCTCTCCTGCACCTTAGATTCAGGCGGATTCGTCATTATTTCGACTATGATCTGCTCTTTTTGTTCAGTATTACGGTCAGCCCCACCAGAGATGAGGTAAGCCATGAAGTAGAACAAGCCGAAAGTAACTGCCCCACCTGCAATCAGTGAAAACAGAAAACGAATCATTACTGATCTCCAGCTATTGAAATTCTCAGGTTGTCACCTGTCGCTTTGATCTGGTCCATAACTTTAACCACTACGCCGTGCTTTGCTTCTTTATCAGCTTGCAAAATCACAACATCAGTAGGTTGTTCTGCTAATAAACTTTCGATTTTTGCTGAAACACGTTCAACATCAACTTGCTGTTTATCAATCCAGATAGCACCATCACTGCGAATAGCAACAAAAATGTTAGCATTTTTTTGCTTCGTAGCTTGGGCCGCTTTAGGTTTATTGACCTCGATACCAGCCTCTTTAACGAACGATGTAGTTACGATAAAGAAAATAAGCATGATAAATACGATGTCAAGCATTGGCGTCATATCTACCGCTGCTTCTTCTTCTTCACGAAAACGTTGTTTACGTGCCATATTTAATTCTCTCTCTAGTGATGAGGCATGCTATCTACAAGTTTGGCTTTCACCATTCTCGCTCTTGCCTCAAGGCGTGAGCTAAAGAAAACTCCAGATAGTGCCGCAACCATTCCAGCCATTGTTGGGATTGTTGCCATTGAAATACCTGATGCCATTAAACGTGCATTACCAGTACCTTGGGTTGCCATGGTTTCGAAAACCGCGATCATACCCGTTACAGTTCCAAGTAAGCCTATTAAAGGACAAACAGCTACTAATGTTTTAATCAACAACATACGCTGATCTAATTTTTCAGACGCTTCAGAAATCCATGCTTCACGGATTCTGTGTGCGTACCAAGACGTAGTGTCTTGGCGGGCATCCCACTTCGCTACAATATCCTTCGTTAAACGAGGAAATTCAGCAAGTAGGAACCAATAGCGCTCAATCATTAAAACCCACATAAGAAAGAGTGCTATCGCGACCACGTATAATACCTGGCCGCCTGTGCCAACAAAATCCCTGATAGATTCCCATATCTCCATCAGGACTAGCATTAGGCTTTCTCCTTCTCCGCGTGAGTAGCAACGATACCTGCGCTTTGCTCATCAAGGATATGTAATACTGACTTACTACGACCTGCAACAATTGAATGAAGTAGGATAAGTGGTAGTGCAGCAATTAGACCTAGCGCTGTAGTTACAAGAGCTAGAGAGATGTTACCAGCCATGATCTTCGGATCGCCCGTACCGAACAATGTGATTGTTTGGAACGTTAAGATCATACCGATTACTGTACCTAGTAGACCAAGTAACGGTGCGATTGCAGCAAGAATCTTGATGATGTTAATACCAGCTTCAACACGTGGCGTTTCACGTAAGATAGCTTCATCAAGTTTAAGCTCAAGGTTTTCAACGTCTTGGCTCTTGTTGTCATGGTACACTTTAAGAATACGACCCAGTGGGTTGTTTGTATTCGGTGTAGACAAGTTTTTAAGCTGAGACTTGATCTTAGAAGTAGTAAGCGCTAAGTCAACGAAACGTACTAAGAAGATTAGTAGACCAACAGCTAATAAAACTGTGATGATGTAACCAACTTCAGCACCTTGCTCGTAGTATTCCATAAGCGTTTTCTTCTGCGTGTTGATACGTAAGATTGCACCACGAGTCGGGTCAATGTATACGCCAGCGTAGTTGTCAGAAGAAGTACCTTCAAGAGCAGAGATACCATCTAAAATGTAGCTATCAGGTTGTTTACCTAAAGGCTGAATAGATTTTGTCTCTGGCGAGTAGATTAAGTAACCTTCGTCAGTAACTAAGTTAAAGTTACCAATACGTGTTACTTGCTTAACTGTAGAGTTGCCGTCAAGACCTGACACTTCAGTTTCAAAAGTAGAAACTTTTGCTGACTCAGTCATTTCTGTTTGAAGTGCAATCCAAAGTTCTTCAAGTTCACGAACTGTTGGAAGCTCTTTAGCAGCTGCTAATGAACGAAGTACTTCTGCACGGCCTGGCTTTTCAGCACTTACTAGTGAAGCTTCGATAGAACCGATAGCGTCTTGCGCTGCACGACGTACAACACCAAACATTTCACCAAGAGTACCTTGTGCGTTTTGAAGCGCTTGCTCTTTTTCAGCTAATGTATTTTCGTTTTGTGCATATTGCTTAGCTAAGCTGTCACCGCGTGCTTTTTCAGACGCTAATTGGCTTTTTGCTTTGTTAAGTAATGCTTGCTTGTCAGCACGTTCTGATAAGAACTCTTGCTCACGTTGCTTATTGATTTTACCTTCAGAGATACGTTCTTGCTTTACTTGCTCAAGAATTTTATCTAAAGCATCAGTATTTGCATGTGCATTAAGCGCGGTACCTGCAGAAACAGATAGTACTGCTGCAACAGCAAAACCTTTAAATAGTTTCTTCATTATTCGATTACTCCGCGCCAAAGATTGGTAGTTTAACAAGTTCTAGTGTCGCTTGCTTACGCGCCATACGAATCACTTCTTTAACTGGTTTTAGGTATTCTTCACCTAATTCTTTCCACTCTTTAGTGTTGTTGTCCCACACCCAAGCGTGTTTTAAGTCAAAAGATTGTGCTACGTAAGTGATACGACCTAAACGACCGATATCAACGTTAATGTTTTTACCATCAACTTCTAAAGTACCTTGAGAAGCAGTTACAGCCGAGCTGTAAGCAGTTTCAACTGTGTATGCTTCAAGAACTTGGCGGAATTTCTCAGACGTCGTTACAGACGCAGAAGCCATGATTTCACGAAGTCTTTCTACACGAGCAAGACGAGAATCAAGATTGAACGGAACGTCCGCTTTGATGAATTGCTCAAGCGTATCGATCATGCGATACATCAAAGGCACAACGTTTTGTTTAGTGTTGTCGATAGTAGCGATTTGACGGTCAAACGATTCGATTGACGCATTTTGGTCAGCGACCAAACGTGCTACGTGATCGTTGTACACTTTCATAAGTTCAGTCTCATCAACAATACTACGGTACTCAGCGATTAGCTCTTGAGTTTGACCGTATACGTTGTCAATTTTAGTTTGAGACTTAACAGCAGCCTTTTGAATTTGCTGACCTGCTTTTTGCACGTCATTCAAAGGATCTGCAATCACATTGCTGCTTGCAAATGCAAAAGCGCCAACCAACGCAGATGCTACAAGACTCTTTCTGATTTTAACAGACATAGTTCCCAACCAATTAAGTAATGTTACTTTTATAATTTAATTATCAACCTTATTAAGGATGACAACCCTGATATCTTTTAATAGATATCAACCCTCCAATAATGCTAAATGCAATACGCCCTGTCAACTTGATGTTAGCTATTCTAAGTAAATAAATACCTTGAAAAAGCTAAAACTAAAGTATTACAAAAAATACTGTTAACATAAATGCAACCAGCATTAAGCCATTTTAGCATTATATAGCCCCTTTAAAATTAAACACTAGTTAAAAATTAGACACTTACATGAAACAAAAATGCAACATCTAAACAAAACTGAATTACACCTTAAAAAAAAACAAAAATAATAAAAATGTGACAATTTGATGAACTAGATTTGGTTAAATTAGGCTAAAAACACATCTTAACTTACAAATCCTGCGCTTCATCGTATAAAAATACAACAATTCGAAAGTGGTTTTGAGATGATGTATAAATATTACTGCATTTAAGTTAATGGCTTTAACTTTGCTAAGGCCAAGTTAAGCCTTATTAATGCCAGTAAAACACTCAGTTAATTACACGGTTTTTTAATACACACTATGCGTGTGGTAAATGTATTGTTTAACCTTGGTGAAAGTATGCAGATTATGAGCTGTTAGTGTATTGAAGCGGCGTTGCTATTAAATAGGGTTTTTAACTATTTAAATGGCAAATATGTTAAACGTGTTTGAAGCTATAGCGAGAAGTAAATTTTAACGTTTGACTGTATTAGAGAGTGAACAAGCAATATTAGAGAGTATAAAAACAATGAGGAAGATTTTGAGGAATTATGGTGAAACAGAAAACTGCTTCACCAAGATGAACTAAGGTTCACATAATTAAAATTATGCTACTTCTACGTTCTCAGCTTCAGGGCCTTTTTGACCTTGTTTGATGCTGAAAGTCACTGCTTGACCTTCGCTAAGAGTGCGAAAACCAGAACCAGTGATTGCGCTGAAATGTACAAACACGTCAGGACCATTTTCTTGTTCAATGAAACCAAAGCCTTTAGCTTCGTTGAAAAATTTTACTTTACCAGTAACCGACATACTAAATTTTCCTGTAAGTCAATAATTAAAATTCAGCCATATTATTATGGCTATATCCTCCCTGAGTCAGTGCCCAAAATTCTGGAGGTATAGTACAGGAACAAGTTTTAACCTAACCGGTAACCTTAAACGCAGCACAATATCCGTAAATTCAATACGCAAAAACTCAAAGCAAGTTAAGGTTAACACATTAATTTTTTTTTGGCTCTATTAATTAAGATTTATTTACTCAGAACAAAAATAAATAAAGCATTATATGTAAGCGGTTATTTTTAAAGCTAAAATTGAACAAAAAACGGCAACTTTGTTGCTCCTAATTGTAACAAATCATGTATAACGGCTTAGCTTTACAAATAAAGCCCCTCGTAAAGAGCGTTAAATCTCAGGTAAAGATTGAATTTCAAGCGAATAAAAAGCCGTACAGCAAGCTATACGGCTTTAATACAATGCTAATTTAATGCACTTTACTTAACCTGCCAGTCAATAGTAGCTTCTGCTTTAATAGGCACAACTTGTGAGTCACCAAGTGTGTAACTTGCGGGAACTTGCCAAGGGCTTTTCTCTAGGGTAATTGTATCGGTGTTACGGGCAAGTCCGTAAAAGTCAGGCCCAAAATGGCTTGCAAAGCCCTCTAGTTTGTCCAGTGCGCCTGCTTCTTCAAAGGCTTCGGCGTAAAGTTCAATCGCAGCATGTGCTGTATAGGCGCCAGCACAACCGCATGCCGCTTCCTTTTTATCTTTATAATGTGGTGCTGAGTCAGTCCCTAAAAAGAACTTTTTATTTCCACTTATAGCTGCCGCCATTAATGCTTGTTGGTGAATATTGCGCTTTAAAATAGGTAAACAGTAATAATGCGGGCGTATGCCACCAGCTAACATGTGGTTACGGTTGTACAATAAGTGATGCGCGGTAATGGTTGCCGCCACATTTTGCGGTGCGGCTGTCACAAAATCAACAGCGTCTTTTGTCGTAATGTGTTCAAGCACTATTTTCAGATTTGGAAAATCAGCGACAACATCGCCTAAAATCGTCTCTAAAAATACTTTTTCACGGTCAAAAATATCTATTGACGAATCAGTCACCTCACCATGCACTAATAACAGCATGCCCACGTCTTGCATCGCTTCAAATACAGGGTAAATATTCTTTACTGATGTAACCCCTGAATCTGAGTTAGTGGTTGCCCCTGCTGGGTACAACTTGGCAGCAACAATTTTACCCGTTGCTTTGGCTTTTTTAATTTCTTCAGGTGTGGTTTTATCGGTTAGGTAAAGCACCATTAAGGGTTCAAAGTTGCCCTGCGGCCCCGCTGCCATAATTCGCTCTCGATAAGCTAGCGCTAAATCAGTGCTCGTTGCTGGCGGTACAAGGTTTGGCATTATGATGGCGCGGCCCATGTAGCGGCTAATATCGCGTACTGTATCTTTAAGTTGCTCACCATCACGTAAATGGACATGCCAATCATCAGGACGAGTTATGGTTAATGTGTTTTTTGAATCGGTATTAATGCTCATTACTTTTTTCCACGGCTGAATTTATCCGATCATAGGCATATGGAAAGACCTAGTAAAGTGTTATCTAAACTATTCCCCTCTATGAGTGCTGCAAAATACTATTGGGTTTAAGTTTAACGACGATTACACTCGTTTAAGCGTTTTATTTTGAACATGCTTTAAATTTGGGTTAACTTATCAGTGCTAATACAAATAAAAAGAATAAAATTACCCTATGTCGAATCATATCGATACCTATAAAGCGCTCGAAGTTAAAACTGAACAACTGAGCATAATAAATCAGTTTTCCTCAAGCTTATTACAGCTCGATACCCTAGAAGAGTTATTTGAGTATGTAACCACTCAAGTAGTAAACCGCCTTGGGTTTGTTGATTGTGTTATTTACCTAGCTGATGAAACACGTTTACAGCTAAATCAAGTCGCTTCTATGGGCATAACCCACGCCAGAGACGAATACCAAGCAGAGCGTAAAATTATTGGCTTTAACGAAGGTATAACCGGTTATGTCGCCCGTACAGGCACAGCTATTATTATTGGCGATGTTACGCAAGACCCTCGCTACATTGCTGATGAACGCCCTGCTCAATCAGAGTTATGTGTGCCACTTATATACAAGGATCATGTTTTAGGGGTTATTGATTGTGAACATCCAATAAAAAACTACTTCACAAACGCCCATCTAGAAATATTAACCACGGTTGCGCATTTATTAAGTGCTAAGCTAAACCAAGTAAACACGGTCAATAGCTTAACGCACACAGTAAAACAGTTAAATGATGCGCAAAAGCTTGAAAACAGCTTACTGCAAATCGCTAATTTAACGTATAAAGCCAGTAACCTAGATACCTTTTTTGAAGCTCTTCACAGCATAATAAATAGCTTACTTCCTGCAGATAACTTTTTTATTGCCCTTTACGATAAGCAAGTAGACATACTCGATTTGGTTTACATCGTTGAAGAAGGCATTCAAACGCACGCACACAAAAAAATATCAAAAGAGCAATTAAAAGATACAGCTTCGTATTACTTACTAAAATCAGACCGTGTACTGCTATTAAATCAAAACGATTATCAGCAACATATAAATAACGGCGACTTTAAACTTGTTGGCCGTCTTTCTGAATCCTGGCTAGGTGTGCCTTTTAAAGCAAATGATAGAATAAGCGGTGTAATTGTTGTTCAAAGTTACGATAAAAAGCTGCATTACAACGAACACGACAGCGCCCTTTTAACCTACGTAAGTAGGCAAATTAGTATGGCCATAGATAGGCAGCTTGCAAGGCAAGAGCTTGAACACAAAGCATTGCATGATGAGCTAACAGGCCTCGCTAATCGCTCGTTACTTATTGAGCGTATTAAACATGCAATTTTGCGTTTATCGCGTGTTAAAAAAGGCACGAGCCATGCCTTGCTTTATTTAGATTTTGATCGATTTAAAAGTATCAATGATTCGCTTGGCCATGAGGTTGGCGATCACTTTTTAATTAAAATTTGTGAGCTAATAAAAGGCACCGTCAGAAACACCGATACGTTTGCACGCCTGGGTGGCGACGAATTTGCTATTTTTATGGAAAACATCACGCACAGAAACCAGGTTAGCGAAGCGTTAAAACGAATAAACACAGCCCTTGCTAAGCCACTTAATGTGGATAGTCATTTATTGCAAGCATCAACCAGCATTGGCATCGCCTTTAGTGAAAGCAGCGACGATAAAGCCTATTTGCTATTACAGCAAGCCGATGCCGCTATGTACGAAGCTAAATCAAGCGGGCGTGGCCAAGTTAAGTTTTTTAATAACACCATGCGTAAAAAGCTCAAAACACATGCCGATATAGAAAACGACTTACAACACGGCATTGAACACAACGAATTTGAGCTTTATTTTCAACCTATTTTTACTATAGCGACAAGCGAAGTTGTCGGCTTTGAGGCATTAGTGAGATGGCACCATCCTAAAAAAGGGTTTGTGCCACCAAATGAGTTTATTCCGATAGCCGAAACCACCGGGCAAATTATTAACCTCGATTTGCACTTGCTTGACCTCGCTGCACAACATATTGCGCACTGGCACACATTAGGGCATCGCTTTTTAAAAGTAACGGTCAATGTGTCATCGCGTCATTTTGCCAGCCTCGACTTTGTTGCCCAAGTTCACGCATTATATAATAAATACCAACTGCCTTTAGGGTCGTTGTGTTTAGAAATCACTGAATCAGGGCTTATTGCTAACCTTGATTTAGCAACTCAAATAATAGAAGGGCTTGCCCCACTTAAAGTGAAGTTATGCTTGGATGACTTTGGTACTGGATACTCAGCACTTGGTTACTTACACCAATTACCTATTCATATTTTAAAAATAGATAAAAGCTTTATCGATCACCTCAACAAAACCAATAACCCGTTAGTAGAGGCCATTCTCTCATTAGCGCAATCACTAAACTTTGAAGTTGTGGCTGAGGGAATCGAAACGCAAGAGCAACTAAATATTTTACAAGCCACTCAATGTAATTACGGGCAAGGCTTTTTAAAGTCAAAACCGGTTACAGCACAACACGCCATTAAGCTTATCCACAAACCCCTGTAGTAGCTGTTATCCAAAGGCTTACTTTTTCACAACCAAAAAGGTGTAAAAAGTAAGCCCCGTAATACCCATTCGTTTATTTAAGCGCTCAGTTTTAAAGCAATAAAAACATATTATTACTGTTTAAGCTTTAGCCCATTAAAAACAGACCTGTTATTACGCGTTGTGATAATTCCTTATCCCTCTTAAAAACCAGTGCCATTTATTAAGCTGCCCTGCCCATAACGCTGCTTTAAACAGCCGCTGTATAACCCAACAAAACAACTTGAGCTAAACTCATGCCAAACTCATCAAACCAGTAGCAACCAAAGTACCCACATTAGTTAATTTAACTTTAAGGGATTATTTTAGTAATTAATAGATTATTTTAGCCATCTAGACGTTGAAACGTTTTTTGTAAAGGCGTAGTATGTAGTCAATCTGAGCCAAACTCACTTTTCCCTTGAGAATTATTAAAGATGATTGATATAAAACACCTTAAAACTATTGCGACATTAAAAGACACCGGATCGTTAGTTAATACAGCCCGCGAATTATTTTTAACGCAATCAGCTTTATCTCATCAAATTAAAGACTTAGAAAACAAATTAGACTGCCAATTATTTGAAAGAAAAACGCAGCCTGTGCGCTTTACGCCACAAGGAATGCTATTACTCGAACTTGCCAACGAAGTTTTACCTAAAGTAGAAGCCACTAAGTGCCGTTTAAAAGAAAGCCTTAATCAACCTATTTCTCAACTGCGCTTAAGTGTTGAATGCCATGCGTGTTTTCATTGGCTGCTGCCTACTATTAAAGAATTTAATAATTTTTGGCCAGACATTAAAATTGACTACGAACGCGGCTTTAGCTACGACGCTATACCAGATTTACTCAACGATGAGCTCGACTTAGTATTGACCTCAGATATACGCGATCCTGATAAACTTGAATACGCTCACTTATTTGATTTTAAATTAAAGCTTATCGTCGCCCCTGATCACGACCTAGCTAAAAAAGCATATGTAACGGCGCTTGATTTAAAAAACGAAACCATTATTTCGTATCCTATTCCGCGCGAGCGACAAGATATATTTAAACACTTTATTCAAAATGCCCGCTTTGACGGCACCTTAAAAAATGTAGACCAAGGCTTATTAATTTTTCAGCTAGTGAGTGCAGGAATGGGTGTAGCAGCGCTGCCTGACTGGTTGGTAACACCTTACGAAAGCCAAGGTTTAATTAAATCTATCCCGCTTGGGGCACTAGGCCTAACCCGCCCTATGTACCTAGCAATGAAAAAAGACATGAAAGACAACCCCGTTTATCGCCATTTTTTAAATACCTGTAAGCAAAATAACGGTCGATAAATCACAAACGAATAAGTAACATAAGGCCTATTGTGTTTTATGTTGCTTGTTATGTTTGAATTAAAAAAATTATTAGGTGGCTTAATTATGCCGCTACCGCTATTTGGTTTACTTGCGTTTGTAATGCTAGTTTTGGCATTTCGTGCACGTAAGTCTGCTTTAGTGATCGCAAGCTTGAGTCTATTGGCGCTTTTAGTGTTAAGTACGCCATTTGCTGTGCATCAACTGATTAAAAACAATGAGCCCGCATCATTGGCATTTAATGCACTAACACACCCAACCCTTGATAAAATTGTTGTACTGGGTTGCGACATAAACCCTAACCCCGCTTTAAGCGCTAACAATCAGCTAGGAAACTGTGCGCTTACTCGCTTGGTAGAAGGGGTTAAGCTTGCAAAAAAATACCCTAATGCAACGCTTATCGTATCTGGCGGCGGCTATGGCAAAGTAACCAATAGCGCGTTAATGAGCCAAACAGCAATAAATTTAGGGGTGAGTAAAAACCGCATAAAACAAAACCCACAGGCAATGGATACAGCCGCAGAAGCCAAACTCCTCGCGCCTAAGCTCGTTGATTTTAAGGTTGCACTGGTTACGTCTGTGCTACACATGCCGCGCTCAATAAACTTGTTTAATGCCCAAGGCATTGAGGTAATTCCTGCCGCTACGGATTATCACAATTTTGCGGCTTTACCTTTGTATAAACAATTTATACCAAATGCTGAGGCATTACGTGTAGTAACGCAATATGCCCATGAAGTGATTGGGAATGCGTGGGTAAGTATGCGCCGCTGGATAAACCCAGAGGCGCTGTAGAGTATATATAAATTTATACTGGGTTATCTATATCTATAAAGCTCACATCAAAACCATGTTCTTTGGCAAGTAGCTCACCAAGGGCTTTAATTCCGTAACGCTCGGTTGCATGATGCCCTGCTGCAAAAAAGTCTATATTTTGCTCTCGCGAGCTGTGAATAGTTTGCTCTGAGGCTTCACCCGTTAGGTATGCATCAATCCCCTGCTCTGCTGCTAAATCGATATAACCTTGCCCGCCTCCTGTACACAGGGCAATGGTGTTAATTTTTTCATCGCGTACAACACTACTTAAAGGTTCGCGGTTTAAAACTTTGGCTATTTTATTTGCAAACTCGCTACCTGTAAGTGGAGTTTTTAACCGTCCTTTCATAGCAACGCTATTAGTAACGGGTTCAAGCCCTGTCTCTATTTCAATATCAAGCAAATTAGCAAGCTGGGCGTTGTTACCTATAACAGGGTGAATATCAAGCGGTAAATGATAGGCAAATAAATTAATATCGTGCGCTAACAAAGCCCCAATACGGCGTTTTTTCATGCCTGTAATAGGTTGCGATTCACCTTTCCAAAAATAACCATGGTGAACCAAAACAACATCGGCTTTTTTTTCTATCGCTGCATCAATGAGTGCTTGGCTTGCAGTCACCCCCGTAACAATCGTTCTGATTTCATTTTTACCTTCGACTTGCAGCCCATTAGGACAAAAATCTTTAATTGTGTGAGGCTTTAAAATGTCGTTTAACAGTTGGTTAAATTCTCTACGTTGCATACTTATTACCTTACTCAGCACTGAATTTTGTGCAAATTTTGGCGTTTATGGGGCTAAAATGGAAGGAAAATCGCAAAAAATTGAAAAACAGTTGGAAAATAGGTATAAATACGGCTTCTTTATCTGTGTTCACAACGTATAGGGTCTCTGATGAGCAAACTAGACAAAACAGAAGTTTTATCTGCCTTTGAAGCTGCATATGAAGCTGCCAATGGTAAAAAACCTGAAATTACTACAAAACCTGGCTGGTACAGCATCGATGGTGGCAAAAACTTACGCCTAGCTGATGTAGCAGAGCTAACGAAAGAATTAAGCTCTGGCAAATCGCCTGCACAAGCTGAGCAAAAAGCGCCTGCGAAAAAAACTAAAACTAAAGCTGCTGCGCCTGTTAAAGCACAAAAAACAGCGCCGTTTACTGTTGTAACACAAAGCGAAGACGGCTACACAGCTGAAGAGCTTTGGATTGTTGAGCTTGCAAGTAAAGATCACGACTGTCGCTTACCGCGCGGTGTTGTTTAAACAACATGTGATTAATAAAAAAGCCGCGTTAAGCGGTTTTTTTGTGCCTGTTTATCACCTTCTATCAATTCGCTTTATTAAATAATTTATTTTTAGCTAAAAAAAAGCGGCTAATAGCCGCTTTTTAAACGTGTATTACAATTATAGCTTTTCAAAATAAAGTGGTTTTCGCTGCTTTTTACCCACTTCGTTCATTGTGCTTGCATCAAATAAGCGCCCATTGATCATGGTGTAATCGACTTTATCTGAATCGCGAATATTTTTCAGCGGATCGCCATCAATAACAATTAAATCGGCAAGCTTACCTACTTCTAGCGAGCCTATATTTTTATCAAGCCCCAAGTATTTAGCAGGGTCAAGCGTAGAGGCTCTAATTGCTTCAAGTGAACTCATACCGCCTTGAGCAAACATCCACATTTCCCAATGTGCACCTAAGCCCTCGCGTTGTCCGTGAGCACCTAAATTTACCAGTACACCTAAATCTTGCAGCTCTTTAGCAACACGGGCGTTATTAAAGTGGTTATAGTGATGATCGGGCGCTTTTACTCGGCGCATAGCACGTGGCAACAGCTGATTTTTAGGCACAAACTTACTTAAACGCGGGTGATTCCACACGTCCGTTTTATCGTACCAGTAGTTTTCTCCCCAAATTCCGCCATAGGCGACAACAAGCGTTGGGGTATAACCAACATCACTTTGCGACCATAATTGCTTTATATCATCGTAAATATGCTCAACCGGAATTGAGTGTTCAATGCCCGTATGCCCATCAACAACCATACTTAAGTTATGTTGTAGCAGTGAGCCGCCCTCTGGCACAACCATCATCTCAAGCTCACGCCCTGCTTCAATAACTTGTTGGCGCTGCTCACGGCGTGGCTGGTTATACGATTTAACACTAAACGCCCCAACCTTTTTAAGACGCTCTAAATGAAATTTAGCATCATCTAGCGAATCAATATGCGAGGTGTAACCAGGCATATTTGCTCCATATAAAATGGTGCCGGTAGAAAAAATACGTGGCCCGACAATCATGCCGGCTTTTTGCATTTCACTGGCGGTAAATATTTCAGAGGTATCGTTTGATGGATCATGAATTGTTGTGACACCTAACGCTAAACCAGCATAGTTTTTCCAGTTTTGCTGAGGAATAATTTCATCGCTGGCTTGTGAGCCATGGGCATGCGCATCAACAATCCCAGGCATAATTGTTTTACCTGCTACATCGATAATTTCAGCCCCTTTGGGGATCGTTACCTCATCAGCACTACCAATCGCTTTTATGCGTTTACCGTCTGTGATGATGACACCATTTTCAATGACTTGCTCACCCTTCATGGTAATAATGTTGGCGCCCTTTAGCGCAATCATGCCCCTTGGTGCGGCCATTTTTTTACTAAAGCTAATATTCTCACCGCTTTTTACTTTAAAGTCGGCATCATCGGCTTTATCAATAGCAAACATACCATCAAGGCTTGCATGGTATAGCTCGGGCCCTAAGCTCCAGTAGAGAGTGTTACTTTGAGCACTCCAACTTATATTTTCACCCGCACGCACAGACAACTGCTCAATAGGAAACTGGTTATCTTTAGGGCTTATTGTGATAGGTGCGCCGCTTTCTACCAGCGGGGTAACAAATACTTTAAAGCGCTCAGCAAACGCTAAGTATTTACCATCTGGTGAGACTCGAAATTCAGTCGCATGCTCTGATTCGTAAAGTTTACGAACGTTTTTAGTTTCAAGCTCCACAACACTTAAGGTAGGCTTAGGCCAAGGGCTCATGATAAATACACGGTCATTGGCGCTACCAAACTGAGGTTGATAACCACTTTTTGAAATAAGCTCGCTCTCTCCCCCTTTTGCGCTTACTTTATAAATACCTGGGTTAAGTGACCACTTAGGATTTAAAATACTTCCGCCGGTGGCTTTACGATAAACGATTGTTTTGCCGTCAGGACTAAAAGTAGGCTCAACGTATTTACCCGGCTCACGGGTTATCGCCTCGCCGCGCCCGCTTCGAGCAGAGACAACGCGCACAGTACCTTGCTTAGTATCACTCCACGTGGTGTAAACAATCTTTTTACCATCGCGGGAGTACTGCGGGAACAGCTCATAATGATCAGTTTGTTTGGTTAAGCGCTTAATTTTACCAGAGTCTAAATCGCGTTTATAAATATAACCTAATGCTTCAAAAATCGCAGTTTCACCATCGGGGCTAACCTGCACGTTGCGCAACATTTTTACATCAAACTCATCGGTATCTAAATTTTGAGTAAAGCGTACCGCGGTTTGTATTTTTTTACTGGTGTTTACTTTAAAGGGAACACGCGCAACAGCTTTATCATCAACAGCAATTTTATGTATTGAACCGGAAGCCCAAAACACCAGTTCTTCGTTATCTGGGGTCCACGCAATTGTCGGATACACACCATGAATAGCCCAGGTTTCTTGCATATCGCGTTCAAGCTTGTCATAAAGCTTGGTGTGCTCGCCACTGGTTAGGTCGTATAAGTACAAGCTTGTTTGAAAGTCATCACGTCTTATATAGGCAAGCTTTTTACCATCAGGTGAAGGTGTGGGTCTTATTGCACCGCCCATGCCTTGTATTATGGTTTCTATTTCGCCTGTTTCTCTATCGTAGCGCTTAATTTTATAAATACCGGCAACAGAATCTTTAGAATAGTGAAAGGTTTTACCTGGTGTCGCGTCATGAGAAAAATAAACATAGCGGCCATCTGGTGAGAACATTGGCTCACCTAAGTCTTTTTGGTCGTTCTCACGTTTAGTAAGCTGAACACCTTTACCACCCGCTTTGTGGTAAAGCCATACTTCTCCAGCCCCTAGTGAGCGACTAGCGGTAAAGTGTTTGCGTGCGACAAGGTAATCGCCATCAGGGCTCCATGCGGGGCTGTTTAAAAGTCTAAAGGTCTCGTCAGTCACAGCGTGTTGATTGCTACCATCAACATCCATAACCCAAATATTATCACCACCGCCTTGATCTGAGGTAAACGCAATGTGTTTACCATCGGGGCTAAAGCGAGGCTGCATTTGCCAAGCAATATCTGAGGTGAGTTTAGTTGCTTCACCTCCGCTTATAGGCATAGTGTAAATGTCGCCAAGTAAGTCAAACACCAGCGTGTTGCCATCAGGACTAACATCAATGTTCATCCATGTGCCTTGCTCTGTGCTAATGGTGGCATCTATAAACTCACCTTTTGGTGAGTCTACCTGCCACTTTTCTTGCTCTTCGTTTGCGTGCGGCTGACCTATTGCAAGGGCGACTGATAAAGCCAGTGCAGTGTGAAGCATTTTTTTCATGCATTTCTCGCTTGTTATTATTGCAGTTAAACTCTCTAACACGATTGCAACAAAAACAGCGCTAACTTGCCAGCGTTATCAGACCAAGTACCAAAAATTAATGCCAGACTATGGGGTCAAATTGGTAGTAATCCACCAGCATTCTATAAATTTCAGGGTCATATTGCCTAAGCTGCGCCGGCTTTTCTAAAAAGGTCTCTGTGAGTACTGCAAAAAACTCAGCCTCATTGGTTGCCCCATAACTATGAATAACGTGAGGCATGTTATAAGCAACATGACTTTTTAACTGCACAAAGGCACGGCTAAACACTCGAGCCCATTCTTTATAAGCATTGGGGGTTTTTAATAATGGAGTGCCAGTGGTTTTTCCGGTTTCTTGGTCTAACTGATGGGCAAATTCATGAAACACTAAATTATGGCCATCGCTTGGTAAACGGTTGCCTTCAAGTACATCGTGCCAACTTAGCACTAACGTGCCACCAGGCCACGACTCACCTAAGCGTACCGCGTTGTGGTAACTAACCAGCCCAGCACTATCTCGTGTAGATTGCGGCGCATAATACGCACTGGGGTAGAGTAAAATTTCTTTCACGTTTTTATAAAGTGGCCACGGTTTATTAAGCACTAACACACAGGCATCGGCAGCAACTATCAGCTTCATGGCGGGGGTTAGCTTTAGTCCGTCTCGGCCTAAAAAGCGCTTTTCATTTAAAAACCATATTATGTGGCGCTCAAGCTTGGCTCTGTCGTTATCCGTCATCTTTTTATAGATAGGCATGCAACGAAGGAGTATTTCTTTTTGTTGAGAGTTTAAAACCGCGTTTTTATATTTTTTATTCCAAAGCCAGTTTTGTAGTGCCTGCCAGCGCCAATAAATTACAACAAAAATAGCCAAAGCAAAAATGAGTAGCCCGTTTATCATGGGGACATCCAAAATAAGTTAGTCTCTTATTAATATGTGCGCATGCACTCATTTTCAATCAGATAATTTCTGTGCAATTTCGTCCGCTATTTTTAGCTTTGTATAATGCTTGATCTGCCCGCGATAAAAGACGGTCGTAATCACCGACGTTGGTTGAGTCAGACAAGCCAAAACTGGCTGTTACACTTAACCCCTCACCAATGGCCGAAAAGTCATGCTGTGCAATGCTCTCGCGCAGCGCTTCGCATATGATTTTTGCTTCGCCGGCGGTTTTATCTGCAAAAACAATTGTAAACTCTTCACCGCCCCACCGTGCTATATGCTGGTTTTCTTGGCAGCCATTTTTAAGCAGCTCTGCAATAGTACAAATCACTTTGTCACCAATAATATGCGACCAGTTATCGTTAATCCGCTTAAAGTGATCAATATCCAGTATAGCTATGGCTAGCGGCCGGTTTTGCTGTTTGTAAGTGGCAAAGTTATGGGCAAGCCAGCTATCAAAAGCACGCCTGTTAGGCATGTCGGTAAGTTGGTCGTGCGTTGCTTGGTACGCAAACGCATTGGCTTGCGTCTGTAGGTCTTGGGTTTGTTTTTCTACGCGATTAGTCAGCTCTATTTCTATTTTTTTGTAGTGGTATAAACGGTATTTGTATATAGCAAAAATAACCATTAAAAATAATACAAATACTGCAAACTTAAATTGCGGTTTTTGCCAAAAAAATGACTGAATTACAATATTTACAGCTTGCTGATTATCTTGCCACTGTGCGTTAGGGTAACTTGCTCGTACCATAAAGGTATATTCCCCAGGCGGTAAGTTAGTGTACTCAGCACCGGTCATATGTTGGCGATTAACCCATTTATCGTTAAAGCCCTTTAATTGGGTTTGAAAGTTTAATCGCTGCGGCATAATAAAGCTCAGCCCTGCATAATGAAACGATAAACGCGATACCCCCGGTGGCAAAAATACCGACTCTCCTTCAAGCGGAAGCGCAATAGGCTTACCATCTACAAAAATATTTTCAATAATGGTCGGCAGCGCAATTTGCGTTGATGCTTGTAAGCGCGCTGGTTTTACGGTACTCACCCCCTTTGCGGTTGCAAACCAAATACTCCCATCGTTATGCGTTACAGCCGAAGGGGTTGAGCCTCCGTTGGCCTGCGCACTTAACATACCATCGCCTTCATCATACAGTTGATAGTTAAGCACGGGTGCTTTAGCGCTCGCGGGAGCGTCGAGGATTTGCTGTATATGATTTTTATCTATTTGAATAATCCCGCGGTTGCTCGAGAGCCAAAATGAGCCATTGTGCGGCACCACTTGAAATAGTTTATCGATAGGTAAACCTTGTTCTAAGCCAAGCATTGCCATTTTTCCGCTTGTTAGCTCATAGCGCACTAAGCCTCTATCTGTGGCCATCCAGGTATAGGTATCATCAATATAAAACCCAAACGCATATTGCGCAGAAAACTCACGAGGGAATTCAACCGTTGTAAATTGCTCACTAACAATATCAAATACCACCACCCCATTGCCGGTGCCTACCCAAATATTACCTGCGTTATCTTCACTAAGTGCAAGTACAAACCCACTTGGTAAGTCTTTTTTATTTGTAAATTGATCTAAGCTGCCATCTTCATTGATGCGCGTCAGCCCCATAGCAGAGCCTATCCACAAACGGTTTTTAGAATCAAATAATAAAGCCCTTACTTCGTTACTTCCAAGTCCAGTGCTACGATTAATAAACGGCGTAAAGGTATTATTAACTATTTTTAAAACACCTGAGGTATACGTACCTGCCCACACACTACCATCGGGTGCTTCGTGTAAACTGAGCACAGAATAAGGACTGCTTTGTTTAGAGCCTGAAACCAAGGTAGCGCGATTATTTTTTATTATATTTAAGCCAGAGCTTCCCCCCACCCATAAACTGCCATCGGAGTGAGAAAGCACTGTGCGGGTATAATCCCCCGCTAAACCTCTTTTTTGGGTCCACGATGAAAACGGCGACTCACGCAGACGAAACAACCCGGCGTTAGTGCCAATCCAAATACTGTTTTCTCTATCTTGTAACAAAGATAAAATACGGTTGGCGGGTAATCCGTTATTGGCATCTAACTGCTCTACGCCATCAGGAGATAACCTAAACACCCCTTTATTAATTGTGCCAAACCATAAATCTCCATGGTTATCTTCTAATAAGCTAGAAATAGATTCATTGCTAAGCTTTTCATGTATCGGCTGAAACTGCGCATTGGTTTTTATCCACGCGCCTTTTTCGCTTCCTACAATAAGCGAGCCACCACGGGTAATTAATAAGTTATATACAGGTGCATTTGGTAAACCAAAGTGTGGTGTCATTAAGGTCGGTATTTTGTTGTGTATTTTATAAAGGCCTGCACTGGTTGCTGCCCAAATAACCCCATCGTGATCTTCTATAACCCGATAAGCACTTACATTTTTAATAATTGCAAGGTCGGTATCGCTGTTATGTTCACGATAAAACACGCCGTCGTTTTCAAGGGCTAACCATAGGCTTTGATCAGCACTTTCAATTAAATGATTAACCATGGTTGATGCTGATCGCTTGGTATCCCACTGCCTATGTTGATATAAGCTAATTCCTCCGCGCGACCCCGCTATGTATAACCCACCACTATTTGTGGGAGTGAGTGCCCTTAAACCCGAGTCGGGTAAGTTATTAATATGAGCTCGGGTTAATATTGTAAACTCTTGGCCATTAAAACGTGCCAAACCTTCCCATGTAGCAACCCATAAGTAGCCATCTTGGGTTTGCGTAACGCTATTAATACTGTTGTGTGGCAATCCAGAGCGGGTATTCCATGTTTCAGAAAAATAATCACTTAACGGTAAGCGGGTTTGCTCTTGGGCTTCACATAAAAACATGACGAAAAAAGAACATATAATGCTTAATTGTCTCATCATCAACTGCCTTAGTTATTCTTTTACTTGTGTGTAAGCGTTTTATCGTTATTTAAAAGGAGTAGGAAAGAATTTACTTGGCACTGAGCACACTAAAATTGTGCGCTCCAACAAAGCGTTAAAATCCCTATACGCATTGGGTGAATACACTAGGGTCTGTTTAAGCGCTAAAAGCGCATTAATAAAACTAAACAATAGCGTAAACAACTAATAATACGTGCTAAAAAGCACCTTAAATAAGTCGCTAAAACTTAATGTCGTAAACGTATCAGCTAATCGTTACAAATTAACTTATATCGCCTATCTAACTAAAAATACTACCATAGCAAATAAATACATTGCATTAACTAAATTCAATTAATCTTTACAAAAGTCGTCAATATTGTTTTGTAATACGTTTATAAACGCTGCGACGTGTAAACCGTCCATTAGCGAATGATGCACATCAATCGAAAACGGCATCAGGCCCGTGGTTTTATCGTAATGACCAAACACAAATTTAGGAATACCTAAACTTTTTCCTTCACTAAAGGCATGCGAAAAACTACTAAAATTAAGCCAAGGTAAAACCGATATATGTATCAAATCGGCCTGCCCTTCGGTTTGATTAAACGCCTGAGAAAATAACGGTTGAGATTTAGCATTGGCGCTTATAGCAGTGGCGTGCTGAGCAAATTCTTCAAGGCAAGGCGAATAATTAAAGTAACTAAATATAAACGAATCATCGCTAGCAAGCTCTACCACACTGGCTCTTACTTGCTTTAATCGCCATGGACGGTCATTAATAATTCTTAGCATAATCGGGTTATAAGCGTGGCAAGCTTTTAATGTGGCATGCACATAAGCTTGAAAAAAAGACAGTTTATTTTGTTTACAATATTCAAATAAAGGCTTGGCGTTAAGTGTTACGCACACATTAAAATATGGCTGGGTAAAGTTTTTAAATAATTCGAAGTGTTGTTGGCGAGGCCATGTATCAAGGTCGATGGGCTCCATTAAGGCGTTTGTATCAGTCATAATATCCATAAGCTTGTCGTTAACGATTAGGCCGCATTGCCTTGAGGGTCTTGGCCACAAAAATTACCACGCCACAGAGTATAAACAAAAAAGGCGTACCACTGTACGCCTTAGTTTAAATAAACGGGGTAAATTTACAGGCCGTTTTGAATTATCTCTTGCGCTAACTCATCGGCAATCAAGTGCGTTGATTTTTGCTCTTTTTCACTACGGGTGAATATTTCGGTTAAGGTATCAAAAATACCTTCGACATGTTTATTAGACGCCGCCTCACTGTAGCCCTGTGGCGCAGTTTCGTAATACACATTAATAATGCCACCAGCGTTAATAACGTAATCGGGTGCATACAAAATACCTTTTTCACGAAGTACTTCACCGTGACGAGACTGCGCTAGCTGATTATTAGCACACCCAGCAATAATGGTTGCCTTAATACGTGCAATGGTTTCATCATTAATGGTGGCACCTAATGCACAAGGTGCGTATACATCAACATCAAGGTCGTAAATTTCATCAATACCCACTGCCGTAGCACCAAAGTCATTTACTACGCGCTCTACAGCATCTTGATTGATATCTGTTACAAATAATTTTGCACCAGCTTGGGCTAAATGCTTACATAAACCATAGGCGACTGCACCTAAACCTTGTACCGCCACTTTAATGCCCGCAAAATCTTGATGCCCACGTTGGTGCTGTAATGCCGCTTTAATTCCTAAAAACGTACCGTAAGCTGTAAAAGGTGACGGATTACCGCTTTTTCCTTCCAAGCCCAGCACATAATTCGTTTCTTTATTCATTAATGCAACGTCATCACATGTAATGTTTACATCTTCGGCAGAATAGTAACGGCCATTTAATCGCTCTAATTGGCGACCAAAAGCTCGAAATAACTGCTCTGACTTAATCTCTTTTGCATTGCCAATTATAACTGATTTACCACCACCAAACGGTAGGCGAGCAACCGCATTTTTATAGGTCATCCCTTTAGAGAGACGTAAAACATCGTAAACGGCATCTTCATCGTTGGCATAGTCCCACATTCTACAACCACCAACAGCAGGGCCAAGGTTAGTATTATGTACGGCAATAATTGCTTTTAAACCTGACGCTTCGTCAGAACAAAAAACCACTTGTTCGTGGTTATCAAATTCAGCTTGATTAAACACAGCCACTGTAATTACTCCAAAATAGTTTACCCGTGAGAGGGATGAGCGCTGGAAATTGACGAAACTTTACCACTTCATTTTTAAGGGTGCCACATAATGAGAAGTTAAACCCGTAAAAAGCCAGCCTTGTGAATTAATAAATCTAAATAACAACAAAATACGGATATAAAATTCAACAAAAGGCATATAAATTAAATTTAAAGCTAACAACACCGTTAAAAAGCGCCTTCACATTTACGTGAACGTAAAGGTAACACCAAGTGTAAACCTTGTATTACACAGTTCCCCTCCCAGCAAAGTCGCACAGTGTATAGGTTTATGAAGAAAAAAGCAGATTTACCACAACTGGTCTGAGGTGTTTATTTGAAGGGGCAATTTGCGCTTTTTTAATATTTCATAAAACAAACACAAAAAAAAGCGAGCCTAAGCTCGCTTTGTAATTAGATTACGTAAACCTTTATTTAAGCTTACCGTCTAGCTCTTCAATTTTAGCTTTCCAAATTGCAGGGCCTTGCGTGTGTGCGTTAGCACCTTCGCTGTCTACGGCAACCGTAACTGGCATATCTTCTACTTCAAATTCGTAGATTGCTTCCATACCTAAATCTTCAAAGGCAACCACGCGTGCTTTTTTAATTGCTTTAGATACTAAGTATGCCGCGCCACCTACAGCCATTAAATAAACCGATTTATGCTCTTTAATCGACTCAACTGTAGCAGGACCACGCTCAGCTTTACCTATCATGCCTACAATGCCGGTTTTTTCTAGCATCATATCGGTAAATTTATCCATACGTGTTGCAGTTGTAGGGCCTGCAGGGCCTACAGCTTCATCACCTACAGCATCAACTGGGCCAACGTAATAAATAAACTTATTATCAAAATCAACGCCCTCAGGTAAACCTTCACCTGAATTGATCATATCTTGTAAGCGTTTATGAGCAGCATCACGGCCTGTTAAAATAGTGCCTGAGAGTAAAACAGTTTCTCCCATTTTCCACTCGCGGGTGTCTTCTTTAGTTAACGTATCTAAATTAACACGGCGAGTTCCTTCACCTACTTCAAACGTCACTTCTGGCCAGTCTTCTAGCTTAGGCGCTTTTAAATCTGCAGGGCCTGAGCCGTCTAGTGTAAAGTGTACGTGGCGCGTAGCTGCACAGTTAGGGATCATCACAACAGGTTTTGATGCCGCATGCGTAGGCGCTGTTTTTACTTTAATATCAACAACCGTTGTTAAACCACCTAAACCTTGCGCGCCAATACCTAGCTTGTTAGCACGTTCAAAAATTTCTAAACGCAGTTTTTCTTCCGTTGTTTCTGCACCGCGCTCCATAAGCTCATGAATATCAACCGGGTCCATTAACGACTCTTTTGCCATTACCGCTGCTTTTTCGGCGGTTCCACCAATGCCTATACCTAGCATGCCTGGCGGGCACCAACCAGCGCCCATTGTCGGTAGCGTTTTTTCTACCCATGCAGCTACATCGTCAGATGGGTTTAGCATAACCATTTTACTTTTGTTCTCTGAGCCGCCGCCTTTCGCTGCAACCATTACTTCTACTTCGCCGCCCGCCACTAAATCGATGTGTACAACTGAAGGGGTATTATCTTTAGTGTTTTTACGTGTGCCAGCAGGGTCAGCTACAATAGAAGCTCGTAGTGGGTTATCTGGATTTAAATATGCGCGACGTGTGCCTTCATCAACCATTTGTTGTACGGTTAAATCTGTTTTATCCCACTTAACATCCATCCCTACTTTTACAAAACAGGTAATAATACCCGTGTCTTGACATAGTGGACGCTTGCCTTCAGCCGACATACGCGAGTTAATTAAAATTTGCGCGATTGCATCTTTTGCAGCCTTGCTTTGTTCTTTGTTGTAGGCTTTTTCTAGCGCTTGAACAAAATCAAGGGGATGATAAAAAGAGATATATTGCAACGCATCTTCAATGCTATCAATAAAGTCTTGCTGACGGATTGTACTCATAGTGGTTCCTTAAGTTAGCGTTACGCTTAAGCGTAATCTATACCAAACCGGTGACGGTGGTTTGCACTGTTTTAATTACAACGTAGATTTGATACTAAACGCTGCCAAAAAAATTTGACTTATGATACCCTCCCAGCCCGTTTCGAGCCAGTTCTTAAAGGGGCAGTAAATGCTAAACAATGAAAAAAATTGTGTAAAATTAGCCATAACACAAAACTGCATTGATGTTTTCGCGCATTTTGCGCATTTACCCTATGCCGTATTACTAGACTCAGCCAATAGCGAGCACATAAATAGTCGCTTTGATATTATTGCGATAGAGCCTCATGCTATTTTAGAAGTAAACAACAATCAAAGCGTATTTAATCAGCAGCTTGACTCGCGTAGCCCCTTTACAATAATGAACGATGAGCTAAGTAAACTTAGTGCGCAAAAAGCCGCTAATAACCTGCCTTTTAACGGCGGTTGGCTTGGTTATTTTGGCTACGATTTAGGGCGTATTATTGAGCACATGCCACGCACGGCAAAACACGATATAACGTTGCCACAAATGGCCATTGGCCTTTATTTAGATGCGCTTATATTTGATAAACACCAGCAAAGCTGGTTTTATGTTTCTCAACCTGAGGTGAACCGTTTAGCGCTTTACCAGCAATATTTAGCAAACGATATAGTACCAGCACAGTTTTCGCTCACCAGCGATTGGCGCTCAAATATGAGTGAGCATGAATACGCTGACAAATTTGCGAAAATACAAGATTATTTAAAAAGTGGTGATTGCTATCAAATCAACCTAGCCCAGCGCTTTAGTGCCGGTTTTAAAGGCGACCCTTTCCAAGCCTATAAAGTATTGCGTGAGGCTAATAAAGCGCCATTTTCTAGCTTTATTAACCACCCACGTGGCGCCATTTTATCAATATCGCCAGAGCGCTTTATTGCAGTTCACGACAATATAGTTGAAACAAAACCCATCAAGGGCACTTTGCCACGCATGGCCGATGCAATCGCCGACCAACAGCAAGCCAGAGCCCTTGAAAACTCAACCAAAGACCGCGCAGAAAACGTAATGATTGTTGATTTACTGCGTAACGATTTAGGTAAGGTTGCAAAACCTGGCTCTGTAAAGGTGCCCTCACTTTTTGCTATTGAGAGCTTTCCGGCAGTGCATCACTTAGTGAGTACCGTAACGGCAGAACTGGATGAGAGCAAAACGTGTGTTGATCAACTTGAAGCAGCATTTCCCGGAGGGTCAATCACCGGCGCGCCTAAAATTAGAGCTATGGAGATAATTGAAGAGCTAGAGCCTCATAGGCGTAGTATTTACTGTGGCTCTATAGGGTATATAAGCGCCTGCGGTAATATGGACACCAGTATTACAATCCGCACATTGGTTTGTCATAACGAACACATTTATTGCTGGGCCGGTGGTGGTATTGTCGCTGATTCTAAAGTCGAATTGGAATACCAAGAAACATACGATAAAGTGAATAAAATACTTCCTTTATTAAAACAGTAGAACGCTTTGAATAGTGAACATATTATGGCGCGGTTTCAGCTAAGCCCTACTGCCGCGCCAAATCAAATAAAAGATACCCGTAAAAAGCGTGCCAGTGCGGTTATGCTGCCTATTATTGATGTTGATAACCACGCGCATATTTTATTGTGCAAACGCCCTACTTATTTACATCATCACCCTGGGGAAATTTGTTTACCCGGCGGTAAATTTGAGCAAAGCGATAAACACCTGCGCACCACAGCGCTTCGAGAACTACACGAAGAGCTTAATATAGCGCCAAGTAATGTTAAAGTGCTCGGGCAGCTGCCACAATACTCGACCCTAACTGGCTTTAGCATTAGCCCATTTGTGGGTTTACTTGATGAACACACAGTATGGGAGAACGATTATAATGAAGTGCAAGCTAGCTTTTTACTGTCGCTTACCCAGCTTTCAAACGAGGCAAATTGGCAACCCATTCCTTTTCAACGTTTTGGCAAAACCATCACCTTGCAAGGGTTTAGTACACCGCACGGGTTACTGTGGGGAGCAACGGCTAGCATTATAAAAAACTTTACAAAACAGCTTGCCCTACCAGTTTAAAACTTACTGCCAAATAGTTACATAATATAGAATTAACGTTATGATACTCGACCGTTCAAAGAACAGCTTTCGGGCTGAGTAAATAAAGTAGAGACCCATAGTATGATCAGTGCATTTGATATGTTTAGCATTGGTATTGGCCCATCGTCGTCACATACCGTTGGCCCAATGCGTGCCTCGCGCTTATTTGTTAATGACCTACAAGAGCAACAACTTTTAACCTCTGTTACCGATATAAAGGTAGAGCTTTATGGCTCACTGGGTCAAACCGGCGTAGGCCATGGTTCTGGTAAAGCCGTTATATTAGGGCTTGCCGGCTACGACCCAGAAACAATAGATGCCGATTTAGTTGACGATATCCTTGCCACCATTGAAAAAGAGCAAGTGATATACCTCAACCAAACCCATAAAGCGAACTTTCCTAAGCAAGGGGCTATTGTTTTTCATCGCCGCAAAACCTTACCTAAGCACTCTAATGCCATGGAAATTATTGCCTCAAACAATGGCGAAAAAGTATATAGCAAAGTTTACTACTCTATTGGCGGCGGCTTTATTGTTACCGATGAAGAATTTGAAAACGAAAAACAAGCAGCCCTTGATATACGCGAGCAAAACCCGGCTCCTTACCCGTTCGAAAGTGCAAAAGATTTACTAGAGCTGTGTAAAGAATCAGGCTTTAGTGTATCTACTTTAATGATGCATAACGAAAAAACGCTGCGCAAAGAAGACGATATTAAAGACGAGTTGTTTAATATTTGGCAAGTAATGAAAGCCTGTATTGAACGTGGCATGCGCACCGAGGGAATTTTACCAGGTGGTTTAAAAGTTAAACGCCGTGCACCTAGTTTGTATTTAAAGCTAAATGTAGAAGTGAGTAATGACCCACTCAGAGCAATGGATTGGGTGGATTTATTTGCCTTAGCTGTAAATGAAGAAAATGCCGCGGGTGGGCGCGTAGTCACGGCGCCAACAAATGGTGCTGCGGGTATATTGCCGGCCGTTTTAATGTACTACCACACATTTATTAAAGAAGTAGACCGCGACATAGCCACACGCTATTTATTAACCGCAGCGGCGATTGGTATTTTATACAAAAAAAATGCCTCTATTTCGGGCGCAGAAGTAGGCTGCCAAGGTGAAGTAGGTGTTGCCTGTTCAATGGCTGCCGGCGCACTCACCGAAATTGTTGGTGGTAATGTAGTACATGTTGAAAACGCCGCCGAAATAGGCATGGAACATAATTTAGGCCTAACCTGCGACCCTGTAGGCGGATTGGTACAAGTACCGTGTATTGAGCGCAATGCCATGGGCGCCATTAAAGCAATTAATGCCTCTCGCCTAGCAATACGTGGCAGTGGCGAGCAAAAGGTGTCGCTTGATAAAGTGATTAAAACCATGCTCGATACCGGTAACGACATGAAAACCAAATATAAAGAAACCGCACGCGGTGGATTAGCGGTAAACATTATTGAATGTTAAGCGTATAAAAACAAAAAACCGCGTATTTTAGCAATACGCGGTTTTTTAGTATTTATATACTTAAAGTCTTACTATTTTACCGGCAGTTCTATGTCGGCAAATAACGCATCAACATCATCTTGATTACGTAATAAGCTGGCTCGCTCTACTCGCTCTTTAGTTAAATGCGGGGCAAAACGCTCAATAAAGTCATACATATAAGTACGTAAAAAACTGCCCTTTCTAAAGCCAATTTTAGTTGTGCTAGCTTCAAATAAATGGCTGGCATCAATACACACTAAATCTGTGTCACTTAATTGATCAACGGCCATTGAAGCGACTACACCTACACCTAGCCCTAACCTTACATAAGTTTTAATTACATCGGCATCGGTTGCAGTAAACACAATGTGCGGCTCAAGCCCGTGCGCGTTAAATGCTTTATCAAGCTCAGAGCGACCAGTAAACCCAAATACATACGTAATAAGCGGATACTGCGCTATATCAGCAACGGTTAAATTGTCGGCCTTTTGTGCTAGTGGATGATCTTTTGCCACCACAATGCTGCGGTTCCAATGATAGCAAGGCAGCATAACTAAATCTGAGTATAAATGAAGTGCTTCAGTTGCAATGGCAAAGTCTGCGTCACCGCGCGCTGCCGCATCAGAAATCTGTTGTGGTGTACCTTGATGCATATGCAGCGAAACAGCTGGGTATTTTTTCATAAAGCCCTGAATAACACTTGGCAAAGCATAACGAGCTTGAGTATGTGTAGTGGCTATATTTAGTTTACCCTGATCAGGCAGCGTGTGCTCATTAGCAACCGCTTTTATACCTTCGACTTTAGATAAAATTTCGCGAGAAATGTTAATTATTTCTTCGCCGGCACCTGTAACATGCGTTAAATGCTTACCACTGCGGCCAAAAATTTGTACACCTAGCTCATCTTCAAGCATGCGCACTTGTTTAGATATACCAGGCTGTGAGGTAAATAAACTCTCAGCAGTTGCTGATACGTTTAGCTTATGGTTTTGAACTTCTACGATGTATCTAAGTTGTTGTAATTTCATGGTTGCAGTTTTTAACGTTATTATTAAGCTTATATGATGGTAATACTAAGCAAAACCAAGTTTAATTTAGCTAAAACTTGGCAAAGTAAGCACGTATACTTTCATTATTTAAGCATTAAGGCTAGCATAATAAACCCGCTGCAGATAGCGATGTTTATTCAGGTTCAACTTATAATACATTATTCTTATATCTAATTTTTAACATATTTTTAAGTTAATCAGCGCAAAGCTACCCTCAAAGCATATATTTGATGTAATATAAAAAAATAGATTATGAATCCGAGAATTAAGCCATGATCGTTTCGATTATAATTGTGCTTATAGTGGCACTGATAGTGATTGCACTGTGGGTAAGCGCTGTACAGCAGCATAAAGAAAAGCAAGAAATTGAACGTCGCAAAGAATTAACAAAACAAAAAGCGATAATTGAAGAAACCGAAGAAGCACTTATGAATAGCGCTAATATTCCGCTTTCTGAAAACATTATACGCGTTTTACAACGTAGATGTTACGAAGCACTAAACGCTATGGTGAACCATTCACCTAATTCTAAAGCATTAAAAAGCAGAATGAACGAAGCTAAAGAAAAGCTAAGTGGTGCAGTACAAGGTAATAGCAGCGACAATTTATCGTTACCAAGTAACGATAAGCAGTTAGTCTCGTTAATTCAGGGCATAAAAAAGCTTAGAGTTATTATGCGCTCTGAGCACAGTAAAGGCCGTGTAGATAGCCAAGTATTTGCAGCTGAAGATAAACGCCTAGAAAAGTTACAACTCAGAATTAACATAGAAAGCCAAATTAAACGCGGTTTATCTGCTCGCTCAGCGAGCATGGTGGGCTCTGCTAGGCAATATTTTGAAAAAGCCTATGCCACACTTAGTGCCGTTACCTATTCTGATGAATACGTAAACGCAAAACGCCAAGAAGTTGAAGCCTATTTAGAAGAAATAAGCACCGAACTAAAAGCATCAAATGCCACTGCCCTGAAGAAAAAAGCAGAAGCAGAGCAAGATGACTTAGACGTATTATTTGCACCTAAAAAGAAATGGTAATTTTAAATACCCAAAAGAAAGCCCATACATAAGGTATGGGCTTTTTTGTATCTGTTAAGCTATTTTTACCAATGGGTAAATACTAACGTATTTTGAGGCACTACTTAGCGCTAACTACGTTATAAACGCTCATTTACCACAATATAGATACGCAAGGTATAACAACGCAGCGGCATGAGCGATAGCCACTAAATAATAAATGTTTACCCACCCTCAAACTAAGGCTCTTAGCTAAAAGAATGGGTATTAACTATTACGATAAAAATGCAAACTTGATAATAAATAACGCTGTTAATATCCACACGCTAATACTAACCTGATCGCGTTTACCACACAGTACTTTAACCGCAGTATACGATATAAAACCAAGAGCAATACCGTGCGCAATAGAGAATGTAAGCGGCGTCATAAGTAGTACCACACTTACCGGAATTGCATCGCTCATGTCATCCCAGTTTACAAACTTAAGGTTTTGCAGCATTAATACCGCAACGTATAAAATAGCACCCGCTGTTGCATAAGCCGGCACCATTTGCGCAAGCGGCGCAAAAAACATCATTAGTAAAAAGCATATACCCACAACAACAGCTGTTAAGCCAGTACGCCCACCAACCGATACACCGGCTACAGACTCAATATAAGAAGTAGTGGTAGAAGTACCTAACATTGCACCCGCAATAGTAGCTGTACTATCTGCACTTAAAGCACGCCCTAAACGTGGCATATTGCCTTTTTCATCGGCTAAGCCTGCTTTTTGAGTTACCGCAACTAACGTGCCTGATGTATCAAATAAATCAACAAACAAAAACGCAAAAATTACACTCAGCATAGAAAGCTCAAAGGCCGCTGCAAAATCAAGTTGCATGAAGGTAGGTAAAATAGACGGTGGCATTGACATTACGCCGTGGTACTCAACTAAGTCGAGGCTTAACGCAATGCCCGTTACTAGCAAAATGCTAATAAGTACGCCGCTTTTTATATCACGATAAAGCAAAGCAGCAATGACAAAAAAGCTTAAAATAGCTAATAAAGGACCTGCCGAAGTAATATCGCCAAGCTGTACTAATGTAGCTGGGCTTGAAACAATAATGCCTGCATTTTTAAGCGCAATTAACGCTAAAAACGCACCAATACCAGTGGCAATAGCCTGCTTTAAAACCAAAGGAATAGCATTAATTATCCACTCTCTGACCTTAAACAAACTTAATATTAAAAATATACAACCAGACATAAATACCGCACCTAATGCAGCTTGCCAGCTATAACCCATGCCCAGTACAACACCGTAAGTAAAAAATGCGTTTAAACCCATGCCCGGCGCAAGTGCTAAAGGGTAATTAGCCCACAATCCCATAATAAAACAGCCAATAGCAGCCGCAATACAGGTAGCAACAAATGCAGCACCTTGATCCATGCCTGCTTCCGCAAGCATTGCAGGGTTTACAAATACAATGTAAACCATAGTAATGAAAGTAGTGATTCCAGCAATGCTTTCGCGTCGCACATTGGAGTTATTTTCGCGGAGTTTAAATAGAGCTTCGAGCATAATAGACTTGTGATAGTAAAAAGTGACGTAATTTTACCATAAAATTAAGTATAAACAGGACATTTTACCTTGCGATATACTAAACTGTTGGCGTAGAAACTATAAAAAAGAAAATATATGAATAAGACTCAGCCTAGCGGACAAGACTTAGAGCAGCAATTAAACAATATTTTAGATTTTGTAACACAGCCTACAAACCACAGCGCTGAAAACAATAGTGATGTCAGTGAGCAAACAACACTTAACAAAGCCCTGTATTATTTAAAGCATAACCAAGCACCGTTGGCAGCTAAGTGGATGCGCCTTGCCGCAATGGCCGGAAATCATCGCGCCCAGTTTTATTTAGGGTTATTTTTTGTCAAAGGCCAAGGCGTACCAAAAAGCGTATTTCACGCAGCAGCATGGTTAAGTTTAGCCAGCAGCCAAGGCTACGAACCGGCAACCGCTGCTTTAAATGATTTAAGAAAATATATCGACACCAAACGTCTTAAAGACGCTCAATGCTATGCAGCCAGTTTGTATGAGCAAATCCACCAAATTCAGTTTGCCCACTTAATTCCAAAAAATGACTAACTACTGTATAGCTAACAGCTAAGTACTGTAAAACACACTAAAATAACTGTATAGCCATCCATCAAGTACTGTATAGCGCTGCTACACTTTATACAGTACTGCAAACACCCTCAGCTTTCACTTGCACAGCACAAACTGTAACCAACTGTTTTTAAAACATTATTTTCATTGTTTATTTTTTAAAACCATTAACTGTATAAAAAATAACAAAAAACGCTTGCACACAACAACTGTATAAACTACTGTATACACGTACTGTATATAAACCCAGTGAGTGAGACCTATGCTACAGCCAATTACCGTAAGAACCGTTAAAAGCTACCAACAACATGATGAAAGTGAGTCGGTAAACTTAATTAAAGTAGAAGATGAAATTTCTGCTACGTTTGAGATGCTAAAAGTGTTGCACCAATACAATAGCTCTAACGCGTGGACCTTACTGATTGCGCCCGACCATGTGCCTAGTAAAGCCTTGCTAGATAGCTGCTCTATAGATACCAGCAAACTGCTTGTAATAAGACAAAAGCATTTAGTAAATTTAGAGTATGTACTTAATTCAGCACTTCATAATGGGAACTTTGCAGCCATTATTACGTGGACAGATATAGTAAGTGAGCAGCAGCTTGTTAATTTATCGCTTAATTTAAACAAAAGAAGCGCTAAGCTATTTTGCTTTACTAAAAAAACCAGCACTACAGCAATATCACTTACTCAATAAGCTTGGTAAAATGCATTTTTAATTTATGTTAATTAGTATTTTATGAGTGTAACTAGTACTAGCGCTTGCTTATGCAACAGTCAGCTTAATTATGGCGACTGTTGCCAGCCTTATCATCTTGATATAAAAACCCCAGCAACACCTGAGCAACTAATGCGTTCGCGCTTTAGTGCTTATGCATTAAAAAATGCATCTTATGTATTTAAAACTTACGCCAAAGAAAAACAAGCACAAAACCCAGTAAATGAAATTGCTGACTTTGCCAATAGCTGCCGCTTTGTAAAATTAGTTGTGCGCGATACGCAGCAAAGTGATGAGCGAGGTTATGTTGCCTTTAACGCGTATTATTTTTACCAAAACTTATATTGTGAATTAGATGAGAAATCAGACTTTATAAAAGAGGACGGTGAATGGCGTTATTTAGAGGGTATTATTAATCCGGTCGCCGATATAAAAGTTGCCAGAAACGACCCCTGCCCATGTGCAAGCGGTAAAAAATATAAAAAGTGTCACAGTGTATAAAATAAGCTAAACACTTAGCATAAAATAGCTTTTTATTTAAGCGCTACTCTATACCACTAAACATGTTAATAACTGCCATAAACAAAAATGGACCATCTAGGTCCATTTTCTACAATATTGCTATTGGTTATTCATCATCATCTAGATCGAACGATTCACGCTGCGCAGGTCTAGCTAAAATCTCAACATAGAATGAAGTAAGCGCCTGCTTTTCGATTTCGCTGATCTTGTTGTTAATTTCAGCTACGTGAACAACTTCGGCATCATCGGCACTTGTGCCAAACTTACAGTCAAACGCCCAGTAATCAGCTTCAACAGGTAGCGTTTTATTGCGCTCTCTTTTCAAATATTTTTTCACTTCATGCTTTGCAGCATCAACCATACGAGGGTATTTGATTTTCTCATGATTTAGCGTGAATGTTTTCTTCATTACGTTCCTAATTACCTTGATTTAATGATAATGGCACTCAAGTCATACCATTTGCAGCCATTATAGCAATTGCATTTAATTTGTGGATGCTTTTTTTAAACAAAAAAAGAATTGTTCTATTTTATTGCATAACCGGTTATTAAATATAAGGTGTTTTAGGCTTTTAAAACGCACAAGTGTTAAATTATTTTTATGCGTTAGCAACAAGCAATAGCTTATGTATAGCCTCATTAGTTAAATCGTCATAAAATGCTGCGGCGTCCATTTGTGGACTTGCAAGCGCGGTGTGCGTGTCATTTAAGCGCCTGCGTACTGATAGTTCACAATTATCGATTACTGTTAAAGGAATATGTAACTTGTCATCTCTAATCGCTAGTGGCTCAGGGTTTAAGCAGTGGCTTAATTTTATTGCTTTCATACCTGCTTGCTCGCCTTGTTGAACAATCATCGACGCGTGCTCTTGCCCTATGGTCATATCAAATTTTTCGGGAGCTAATAATTGCTTTGGTCCAGCACCAAAGCGCTCCCTTAACTGTTCTTCGTCTACATAAGCACTATGCGTTTCACTTTTTGGCAAGTGAAATTGACTAAAATCCAGCGCATCGTGCGATAGCATCGCTAATAAAAGTGAAAATTCGCCTCTGCGATTTTCATGCACACTTTTATTTAGCCTAGTCTTTAGTTGACTCTCTGTGATTAACAAATCATCGATTTGCATAGTCTTTAGCCGATTATGATAACTGGTAGATATTTATCGGCTTTATTTCAAATTTCTTTAGCTTTTTTCTTTACTTAAATACGCAGTTTGCTATTATCAGCGCCGTTGCATTGGAGGGGTTCCCGAGCGGCCAAAGGGATCAGACTGTAAATCTGACGGCTCAGCCTTCGCTGGTTCGAATCCAGCTCCCTCCACCACTTTTCTTACCGCTAAGTTAAGTGGGGCCAAATGTAACAAAATAGTGTGGAGGGGTTCCCGAGCGGCCAAAGGGATCAGACTGTAAATCTGACGGCTCAGCCTTCGCTGGTTCGAATCCAGCTCCCTCCACCACTTCTTATCTTCAGTATCCTTTTCTACATCTTTTTCATCACTATTTAAAACTTCATTTTTAGACTAATTATCAAATACCCACTGTAATGTTGCCCCGTGGTTTTTAAGCCATGCTGATGCAGATTTATAATCGGGATAAAAGTTAGCTACGTGCTTCCAAAAAGCGCTGCTGTGGTTCAAATACTTTAAATGAGCCAATTCGTGCACAATAACATAATCAATTATATGATGAGGCGCCCCAACAAGGTTAAGGCTAAAGGTTAGCTCTCGCCGAGAATTACAACTCCCCCACTTACGTTTATAACTTCCAATCGTCAATTTAGTCGGTAATGCTTCTGACATCTGTTGGCAATAATAAGCTAAACGCATTTCAATGTAGCTTGTTAGCGTTTCTTCAAGGGCAAGGCAAAGTAACTGCTTGCGTTTTTCAGGCTGTTTTTTTACTCGATTAGAAGTGTAAATAGTAAATACGCTATCGGATTGCTGAACATGCGAGCGTGTCCCTTTTGCAAAAGTAATGGTATATGGCTTAGCAAAAACCATTATTTGCTGGTTTTTAAACGGGTGTTGTTGAGTATCAATGGCGTTAAGTTGTTTATGTAATTGCGCAGTTACCCACTCATTTTTACTAAACAGCCATTGTTCTATTTGTAGTTTTGGCACGTGTGTAGGCGCATAAACAGTAACTAATTTTTGGCTAACTTTTATTGCCACTGTTTTACGCCTTGCACTGCGTTTTAGCTGATACTCAAACAAGGTGTGTGCTCTAAATATAATTAAAAGCGTATTATAAAGCCTTATTTAATCAATGCAGTTATTTAGCGATAAATAAATGGGCTCAGTGTTTATTATTATTTTTATTTACGCAAAATCTCGTCTTATTAATAAAGTACGCTACGCATGTTAATACTTTAATGCTAAAAAGTAACCTCGCTGATTTATAATATAAATTATTAGATTAACAGTTTATTTATATAATAAATCTATTAAACTAGTTCAATAAAGATACTAATTTGAGCCACTATGCTGTCTGCATTTTTTATAACCGACCACGATCCGAGCCTCATTATCAACGGTGCATATAACCCTATACTGGTTAGTTTATCGGTCATTACCGCTATTTTTGCTGCCTTTTTTACGATCTGGTTGGTTGATGTAGCAAAGCAAACGCAATTCGAAAGCTATAAACGCTTAGCCAATGTGACCGGTGCCACTGTTTTATCGGCCGGTATTTGGAGTATGCATTTTATAGGTATGTTGGCCTTTTCGTTATGCACAGAAATACACTACGACCCAATCATTACCGTTTTGTCTTTTTTACCGGCGTTTATTGCATGTCAGTACGCTTTTTCGATTTTAGTAAAATCGCAAGGGTCATACAAACACCTTATTATTTGCTCTATTTTACTAGGCTCAGGCATTGGTACAATGCACTACAGCGGCATGGCAGCAATGGAGCTGGCCCCGTTACTACGTTACGATGCAATCATATTTGCTTTATCAATTGTGGTCGCTGTTGGTTTATCGTTCATAGCACTTTTTACGCGTTATCATTTAACGCGTTTGCTACCTAATTTATCACAACTGCAAGCGCGCTCTATTACCGCTGTTATTTTAGGCTCAGCGGTGGCTGGTATGCACTATATGGGTATGGCTGCTACCCGCTTTGTTGCAACCTCTCCGCTTTTACCCGATTACGAAGAGTCAACCACTGAGCTTGCTTTTGTGGCTATTGCCGTAGCTACCGCGACCGTTGCTATAACCTGTGTCATTGCAGTTATAAATGGCATGGTTAGATACCGCTTACTGCTTGAGGAAAAATCGGCGGATGAATCTCGACTAAATGCTATTTTAGGCACTGCTATTGATGGCATTGTGACTATAGATCACACCGGCATTATTTTGAGCTTTAACGAAGCTGCCAGCAAAATTTTTGGTTGGCGAGAAAACGAAGTTCAAGGTCATAATGTAAAAATGCTGATGGCCGATGAAATCGCTCGCCACCATGATGGCTATTTGTCTCACGCCAAAAATGTAGATCTAGGTAAAGTAATTGGTATAAATAGGGATGTGTCTGCCAAACACAAAGATGGCCACCTTTTTCCTATTCGCTTAGGTATAGGGGAAGTTAATCAGCCAGGCCATATGCCGTTATATGTTGGCTTTATCACCGATTTAACCGAACAACGCGCTATGCAGCAAAGTCTTATTGAAAAAGAGCAAAAGTACCGCTCTTTAATGGATAATATGCCTGGCGCTGCTTTTCGCTGTAAGTACGACGAAAACTGGAGCATGTTATTTATCAGCCCAACAGTGGCTGAACTAACAGGGTACACGCCAGAAGAGTTCACAGAAAGCTGCATAGAACTTAACGATCTTATTTTGAAAACAGATCAGCCAACGGTAAACGAAGCCGTAGCGCAAGCCATGACCTCAAGTTTAAAGTACTCGGTAGAGTATCGTATTCGCCACCGTAACGGCAAAGTTGCCTGGGTATTAGATAAAGGCAGTATTACCTGTGATAAAGATAATAACCCGCAGTGGATAGATGGGGTATTGGTTGATATTACAGAACAAAAAGAATACGAAGACAAACTTGAGCAGGCAAAATTGCAAGCTGAAGAAGCAGCGCACGCTAAGCAATCTTTTATGGCTAATATGAGCCATGAGATCCGCACGCCGATGAATTCTATTATCGGTTTTAGCGACCTACTGATGGACACTCCGCTAAACCAAGAACAGCAAAAGCACTTGGTTACAGTTAATAATGCGGCGCGTTCATTATTAAGGTTACTTAACGAAGTGCTTGATACCGCAAAACTTGAGCGCGGAAAGCTAACTATTGAACCCGTTCACTTTAGTTTAAAACAAGTACTCGATAGCATTATTTCGACATTTTGGCTTGAAGCAAAAAAGAAAGACTTGCGTTTAAAGTTGAACATTAAAGATTCTGTTGCCACAACTTACTATGGCGACCCAGATAGGTTAAGGCAAATTTTAACTAACCTCATCGGTAACGCCATTAAATTTACCGAGCAAGGTTCGGTTGAGCTCACTGTAAGTACTACGCAAACTGATCAGCTCTTTTTTGAAGTGCAAGATACCGGCATAGGTATTGCCAAAGACCGTGTTAAAGCTATATTTCAGCCGTTTGTTCAGGCCGATGGCACCACTACTCGTCGCTTTGGCGGTACAGGCCTGGGAACAACCATTAGTAAACAATTAGTAGAGCTAATGGGCGGCACTATAAACCTAGTCAGTGAAGAAAACAAAGGTAGCTGCTTTTACTTCTCTTTACCGCTTAAACAAGGCGATGCAGAAAAAATAGACCATTTCGATGGCCTGCACACTCAATTACCATCGCTAAGGGTACTTGTGGTGGATGATATTGAGCAAAACACCGAGCTGCTTTCGTTATTACTTTCTAAAGATCAACATTTGGTAAGCAAAGCAAGCAACGGTTTAGAGGCTATTGCAATATTCGAGAAACAAGATTTTGATGTCATCTTAATGGATATTCATATGCCTGAGTGTGATGGCATAGAAGCAACCACAAAAATTAGAGCCATAGAAAAGCAAAGGCAGCTTAAATTTACCCCCATTATTGCGTTAACGGCAAGCGTCCTACAGCAAGATAAACTCACAGCTAAACGTGCCGGCATGAACGGCTTTGCTAATAAGCCGATAGATATAAATCAGCTTAACCAAGAGATTGCGCAGGTGCTTGGCTTAGGTATTGCTAAAGATATGGTTATTAGCCAATCAGACCCTGAGGCTAAACACATCGACTTTGAAAAAGGTGTGATGCTTTGGGGTAATAAATGCAAACAGTTAACCGAAATTGCCAAATTTATAAATGACAGCAATAAACGATTTGATATTTTATTTAACAGTAAGTTATCTGAGATTAAAAACGCCAATAGTCTGATACATACCCTTAAAGGGGTCGCCGGTAATTTAGGCCTAACAACATTAATGACTTTATTAGCCAATTTAGAGCGTGAGCAAACTTCTGAGCAATCTACAGCGTTAGTAACACAAATAAAAGACGAGTTAGTGACAATAACGCAATTGATATCAGGCGATGAGTGCGCACAAATCACGCCTGCTGAGAGTGAAAATACTGAGCAAAAAAGCACGCTAAACGCGGCTGAATTAAAGTCACTGTGTGAAACGCTGCACCATGAAGCGCAAAGCGCCGAGCTCAACGATGTTTTGCTTGCGCAGCTTGAAAATAACGCCCCTGCACACCTACAAACTCAAGTAAATGAGGTTGTAAACGCATTTGATGAATTTGACTTTGATCAGGCGCAACACGTGCTAGACGGTCTAATTAAAGAGTTTACCCAAGAATGAGAATATTGAATGGATTTTAGCAACGACAAACCACGTATATTAATCGTTGACGATGAACCTGCTAACTTAAAAGTCATGCGAGAAGTATTAGGTAATCAATACCGTATGTCTTTTGCTAAATCGGGCGCTGCAGCACTTGCGCTACTAGAAAAAGAACAGCCTAAACTTATATTACTCGATATCATGATGCCCGATATGAATGGCTTTGAGGTGTGCGAAATACTTAAAAGCACACCTGCGCTTTCGCATATCCCAATTATTTTTGTAACGGCTTTGGGCGATGAAAGCGATGAGTTTAAAGGCTTTGAACTTGGCGCTGTTGATTACATTACTAAACCTATTAGCCCCGCGATTGTGCGCGCACGTGTTAAAACGCATTTATCGCTTGTACAAGCCGAGCAATTAAAGCAAGCCCATGTTGATTTAGTACATCGGTTAGGCCGCGCTGCAGAGTACAAAGACACAGACACTGGCGAGCACATTGCTAGGATGAGCCAATACAGTAAATTATTAGCATTAGAATTTGGCATGGGTGAGCAACAAGCAGAGCTACTTCGCCAAGCAGCCCCCATGCACGATGTAGGTAAAATAGGTATTCCGGATGCTATTTTATTAAAGCCTGGGCGATTAACCCCTGACGAATTTGACCACATGAAACAGCATGCGGCTATTGGCGCGCAAATTTTAGCAAATTCCTCATCACCGCTATTACAACTTGCCTATAAACTGGCTATAGAGCACCACGAAAAGTGGGATGGCAGTGGCTACCCTAATGGTTTAAAAGGCGAACAAATATCGGTTGAAGGGCGTATTGTGGCTATTGCAGATGTATTTGATGCCCTTACCTCTAAACGCCCGTATAAAGAGGCTTGGGGTGTAGAAGAGGCGCTTGAGCATATGCAAGCACAAGCGGGTAAACACTTTGACCCCCACCTCATCAATTTATTTGTAAATAAGCTCGATGCTATAATCGCAATTAAAAACGCATATCAAGAGCAACACTAAGTATTGCGCGTGCGCGAGCCTTGTTTTACATCACCATATACCGCTTTTATGTGCGGGTAGTCATGAGAGGTTATTTCGTGGCTATTCCCACTGTTATCTTTAAAATAAAGCGAAAACGTTACACCGTGATCAGCCAGTACAGTTTTTATGTTTAAGCCATTTAAATAATCAACCCAACCAATAAACTGTGCACCGGTGGCTGCAAACGCAATACCTTTGCTTCGCCCTTGTCCTTCAAATAACGCTAAACGCGTTGTTTTTGCGCTATCTTCAAGTGTGAGTGGCCCTTTGCCATTTTCATCCCAAAAGGCAAGCTCTTCAACTACGCTAAAGCCTAGTACCTGCTTGTACCACTTTAGCGCTTCTTGGATGTTTTCAACATTAAGGTGGCAATGGTCAATGCCCGATAATAACGGAGCGCTCATATTATTGACCAATTTCTGATTTTAGCTGCTCTAAAAACGCATACATATACTCTGTGCGTCGCTCTGCCTCGGCTTTAGCTGAGGGCGTATTCATGCTCTTAGCAATATGAAGCAATTTAATAAAAAAATGATCAAGGGTATAGGTTTTATCATCTGCTTCGCGGTTAACACAAAATGGGTCATCAGGGTTATACAGTAAGCGGCTAATAGAGCCCCCTACTTTCATACAACGGCTAACGCCTATTGCACCGAGTGCGTCCATTCTATCGGCATCTTGCACGATTTGCGCTTCTACAGTTTTAACCGCTATATTGGCGCTAAAGCTATGGGCAGCGATAGCATGATGAATATCATCAAACAAACATGCGTCGTAGTTAATTGATTTTAAAAACGCAATGGCTTTATCTGCCGCCATAGTAGATGCTTTTGCTCTATCGGGGTGGTTTTTTGCCACCGCAACACAATCGTGCATCCACGCCGCTGGCAAAACAATATTCATATTGGCTTGCTCGGCGTGACATAATTGAATGGCAACACGCACTACGCGTTCAATATGCGTTATGTCGTGTGCTACATCGGCATGTATTAACGAAGTAATAAATGAGCGACATTGAGAATCAAGCTGTTGTAACTCAGGGCTTAAAGCAGTGTTGGCCACAGTGATGTTCCAAAAAACTAATTTATATGAGATTTATCCGTACTTTAACGTGCTTTACACCTCCCTTGCAAAACATTCATTGTATGTTGCCCTATGCTTGACTAAAATACAGCGCTTATTTATTACAACTGAGAAGCCTTATGTCATCTGCCGTTTACCTACAAGCTGGTCGCGAAAAATCATTAAAAAGAAAACACCCTTGGTTATTTTCAAAAGCCATCAAAAAAATTAAAGGTAAGCCAGGCCTAGGTGATACGGTCACGATTCACGACAGCGAAGGTAAATTTTTAGCCACCGCTGCTTATAGCCCTCACTCACAAATAAGAGCGCGAGTGTGGAGCTTTGATGAAAAAGAAGTAATAGACCAACACTTTTTTGAGCGTCGCTTACGCCGTGCTTTACATGCCCGCGAGCATGCAATAGCCGAAGGCGGTTTAACTGGCTTTAGGTTGTGTGCTGCTGAGTCTGACTACTTGCCAGGTGTAACCATTGATAAGTTTGATAACACCTTAGTTTGCCAATTACTAAGTGCCGGCGCTGAGCGCCATAAAGGTGAAATTGTAGGCGCGTTAATGGCTATTTTTCCTGGTGCGAATATTTATGAGCGCTCAGATGTAGACGTGCGCACCAAAGAAGGCTTAGAACCTATTAAAGGTGTACTGTGGGGCAACGAACCTTCAGAGCCGGTGGTTATTGAAGAAAATGGCTTAAAGCTTGAAGTAGACATTTTAGAAGGTCATAAAACAGGCTTTTACCTGGATCAACGTGATAGCCGCGCAGCACTTGAGCGCTTTTCAAAAGATAAAACCGTATTAAATTGCTTTAGCTACACAGGTACTTTCTCACTTTACGCACTACGTGGTGGCTGTAAACACGTCACTAATGTTGATGTATCACAACCAGCACTGGATACCGCTAAGCGTAACGTAGAGCACAATAACTTAGATTTAAATAAAGTCGATTTTGTAAAACAAGATGTGTTTAAGCTATTACGCCAATACCGTGAGGAAGGCAAACAGTTTGACACTATTGTGATGGACCCTCCAAAATTTGCAGACAACAAAGCGCAGTTAACCGGTGCGTGTCGTGGTTATAAAGATATAAACATGATTGCTATGCAAATATTAAAACCAGGCGGTACATTACTTACCTTCTCGTGCTCTGGATTAATGGAGCAAAACTTGTTTCAAAAAGTGGTAGCAGACGCTGCGCTAGATGCAGGTAAAGAGCTATTGATTATGGAGCGTTTAAATCAAGCGGCCGATCACCCTATTGCTGGCAGTTACCCTGAAGGCTTTTATTTAAAAGGCTTGATTTGTAAGGTTTACTAAAAATTATTGTTATTACCTACAAGGACGTAGGTAATAAAATCGAACGTTGTTTAACACCTGCAATAGCAAAAGCCAGCCGCTTGGTGTTTATTCAATTTAATTAAACTGAACTATTTCTAATCCTGCGGTGATGGTGCCATCCTCTTCTTTGCTAGCACGTATAACTTTAGCCGTTGCATTTAAAGAGGCAATACTTGGGTGAGTCGACTCTATATTAACCTGTAACAAAGTATCGAGCTCAAGCAAGTCATCTAAATGTAGTGATAACCCAGTGGCACTTAAATCAACACATTCTGCGGTATAATTTAGCCCAGCAACTGGCTCTATTGTTGTTAATTGCGCAGGAGTATTAACCTGCATACGTCTAAAATTGCGCTTATCTTCAGTAAACATGCATCACCTTTAAACAACCGTGTTTATTTGCTCAAATAAAGTACCCATCGAAAACGGTTTTACTACATAGGCATCACACCCTGCATCAAAGCCAGCTTGCTTTTCCGAGGGCGACTCTAAGCCCGAAACCATAACAACAGGTATATTTTTAGTCTCAGGCGTGTGCTTAAGCATCCGACATGTATCATACCCATCGAGGCCAGGCATACATACATCAAGCAAAATAATATCCGGCGGGTTAGCAATGGCCGACGCCAAACAGCTTTTACCCGAGTCAGCATAACTAACATCAAATTTTGAGGTCAGGGCAGATTTAAGCATTTCATAATTAAAATACTCGTCATCTACAACTAACAATCGCTTAATCTTATGTTCAACCGATGAGGACATAGGTATGTCGCTTCCTTCTCAACCAAAAATAAATCCTTCTATTAAGGTACTAAGCTTAATAGAAAATGCAAGTTTTATTCTATCTCTTTTATCGCATTCATAACGCGTTTTGCAGAAATAGGATATGGGGTACCTAAGGTTTGCGCAAACAGTGACACCCTAAGCTCCTGCTGCATCCAAAAAATAGCGTTTACCTGTTGCGGAATAGGTAAGCCTTTTGGAATTTTATTTACGAGCTTTTTGTACTCTTGCGCTACTTTTTCAAGTTCTAAAACACACAGTCTATCGCGGTTAGGATCAACAGGTAGTTTTTCTAAACGTTTTTGAATCGCTTTTAAATAACGAATTAGGTCGGGCATTTTATTCGCACCGTGAGCGCTCACAAACCCTTTGAAGATAAGTGACTCAAGCTGCGATTTTATATCGCCATGGGCAGTTATCATAGTTAAATCGACACGCCCTTTCATTTTTTTATGTAACGCATGAGCAATGCTTAAAACTTGTTCAACTTGGGTGGCAATTTCTACCACAGCATCGCCTAGTTCGCCCCTAATTTGCTCTTTAACTTTATCAAAAGCGTCTTCATCGCGTATATCGCCATGCTTTATTAATAAGCTGTCTACGCCGGCGGCAATACAATCGTCAATTAAGTCTGCAATTTTCCCAAACGGATTAAAGTACAAGCCCAGTTTGGCTTTATTAGGCAAGTTTTGCTGAAGGTACTTTATTGGCGACGGCACATTTAATAATACTAAACGCCGTAAACCTTGCTGGTGCGCTTGCTGGGCTTTTTCTTCACTATCAAAGAGCTCAATTGCCGCTGTGGATTTTTTATCTACCAGCGCTGGGTAAGCTTTTATTTCGTATTGGCCTTGCTTTTTAACGTACGAGGCAGGCAAAGCGCCAAAGTCCCATTGTGTTAAATCGGCTTTTTCAATGCCTTTATCGGCCACCTTTGATAGCGTATCAGTTACTTTGCCTTGCAGCTGTGCTTTTAGTTTTGCTAAATCTAGTCCGCGTGCTAGCAATTTATCGTGCTCATCACGCACCTCAAACTGCAATCTTAAATGAGGCGCCAGTGCGTTTAGATCCCACGCTTCTATATCTACTTTTACGCCTGTCATTCTTAGTAAGCGTGTAGTAAGTGCATCAAGTAAGCTGCCTTGCATAGGCTCAATGGCGGCCAGTACAGCATCAGCGTAATTGGGAGCAGGTACAAAGTTACGACGTAACGACTTAGGTAACGATTTAATTAAACCGCTTATTAGCTCATGCCTAAAGGCAGGTATGTGCCAATCAAACCCGGTTTCTTGCACTTGGTTTAAAAGTGCTACCGGTATTTGTACAGCCACCCCATCAACAGCTTGTCCTGGATCAAAATGATAGCTCAGTGGCAAAATGATATTATCTTGCTGCCATGTATCAGGGTAATCAAACTCAGTAATATTACTTGCACCGTGCTGCATAAGCTCTTCACGGGACATGTATAGGTAGCGTTTGTCTTTTTGCTTTTGGGCTTTATACCACTTAATAAAGGCTGCACGGTTGTTAATTTCTTTAGGTATTTTTTTATCGTAAAATTCAAATAACGTTTGCTCATCAACCAAAATATCGCGACGTCGCGATTTATGCTCAAGTACCTGAATATCTTCTATTAGCTCGCGGTTGTACGCCAAAAATTGCTCATTTAAGCCAAGCTCTTGCTCTACAAGGGCGGTGCGTACAAACAGCTCACGACTAACTTTAGGGTCTATATTGCTATACACACAGCGGCGTTTATTAACCACCAATAAGCCGTACAAGGTTTGTTGCTCGAACGCGATAACAGCGCCTGGTTTTTTCTCCCAATGCGGCTCAGAATAGCTTCGTTTTACTAAATGCTGTGCAAGGGGCTCTACCCAATTAATATCTATTTTGGCATTAATACGTGCGTATAGTTTACTGGTCTCTACCAGCTCTGCCGACATAATCCATTTGGGGCTCTTTTTAAATAATCCAGAACCCGGAAAAATATGAAACTGGCTATTACGAGCGCCTTTATATACTTGCTTTTCGTCTTTAAAGCCTATGTGACTTAACATGCCGCTCAGTAACGCTTTGTGTATTAGCTCTGAGTCAGCCACTTGCGTGGTGGCTTTAATTTTCATTTCGTTGCACACAGTGCTTATTTGATAAACAATGTCTTGCCACTCACGAATACGCATATAAGCTAAAAAGTCTTTTTGGCACAACTTTCTAAACTGGCTATTTGTCAGCTCACTTTGCTGCTCTTCTAGGTAATTCCAAAGATTTAAAAAAGCAATAAAATCCGAGTCAGGGTCATCAAAGCGACTGTGTTTTTCGTTCGCTGCGGCGCGTTTTTCTTGCGGGCGCTCTCGGGGGTCTTGAATCGACAGCGCTGCCACAATAATAATAACTTCTCGTAGTGCACCGAGCTTATTAGCCGTCAACACCATTTTAGCTAAACGCGGGTCGACCGGTAAGCGGCTAAGCTCACGCCCTGATTGCGTTAAACTCGTTTGATGGCGCTTTTTACTCGGCTTAATCGCCTGAAGTTCTTCAAGTAGGGTTAAACCATCGTTAATATTGCGACTATCTGGCGCTTGTACAAACGGAAACTCGCTCATATCGCCAAGCCCTAATGCCAACATTTGCAAAATAACAGAGGCTAAATTAGTGCGCAGTATTTCTGGGTCTGTAAATTCTGGGCGAGATATAAAGTCATCTTGCGAGTATAAACGTATACAAATACCCGCTTCAACACGGCCACAGCGTCCCATACGCTGGTTCGCACTTGCCTGAGAAATTGGCTCAATAGGTAAACGCTGTACTTTAGTACGATAGCTGTAACGGCTAATACGCGCTGTACCTGGGTCTATTACATAACGAATACCCGGCACCGTTAATGAGGTTTCGGCCACGTTGGTTGATAAAATAATATGGCGGCGCGAATGCGGGGCAAATATACGATTTTGCTCTGCGTTAGATAAGCGCGAGTAAAGTGGTAATACGTCGGTGTGTTTTAAATTACGTTTAGAGAGCGCCTCTGCAGTATCGCGTATTTCGCGCTCGCCATTTAAAAATATGAGAATGTCCCCGGGCCCTTCAGCGCACAGCTCATCTACCGCATCAAAAATACCTTGCAGTTGGTCGCCTTCGGCTTCCATAGCGTCTTTATTTATATCGCTTATAGGGTTATAGCGCACCTCAACGGGGAATGTACGTCCCGACACTTCAATAATTGGCGCATCATCAAAGTGCTTTGAAAAACGTTCAGGATCAATGGTCGCCGAGGTAATAATAACTTTTAAGTCGGGGCGCTTTGGCAGTAAGTTTTTTAAATACCCTAAAATAAAATCGATATTTAAGCTGCGCTCATGGGCTTCATCAATAATGATGGTGTCGTACTGATTTAAAAAGCGGTCTTGTTGTATTTCGGCGAGCAAAATACCGTCGGTCATCAGTTTTACATACGTATTATTAGAAACCTGATCGCTAAAACGTATTTTAAAACCGATTTGTTGGCCAAGCTCACATTTCATTTCCTCAGCAATGCGGTTAGCTACACTGCGCGCGGCTAAACGTCGTGGCTGGGTATGGCCAATAAAGCCATCAACCCCACGGCCAAGCTCTAAACACATTTTTGGTATTTGCGTGGTTTTACCTGAGCCTGTTTCACCGGCAATAATCACCACTTGATTATTCGCAATGGCGTCTTTAATGACGTCCTTTTTTTGACTTACCGGTAATTGCTCAGGGTACGTTACAGCGGGCAGCTCAGCTAAACGTTTTTCACGTAGCTGCTGGCTGCGGGTAATATCAGCCGCTATTTTTTCAAGGGCATTGGCCTGCTTAGTCTCATCTTGTATTTTTTTTACGCCATGTAAGCGTTTTTTAAATATAAACTGATCTTTTTTTAAGCACGTTTTAAGCTCGCCAAACAACTGACCTAGGTTTACCACCCGCACACCTTATAAATTTAATAAATGAGGGCTAATAGTATCAAAATAAACGCGCAGCGTTAATCCTACAATCCCTATAAGGCTTATATATCACGCTATTGGTTTTTAAAAATTCCCACAAAGGTTGCTTGCGTGTTCGATTTGCTTGCTCGGTACATGCCCGAGGTATTAAATGGCATACTAATATGACCTTTAGCATCCACAATAATAACCCCACCTGTACCACCTATAGGCGCAAGTACTTGGTTAATAACCTCATCCCCAGCTTGTTCAATGGTTTTATTTTGATATTTAACGCGTGCACAAATATCACTGGCAACACTGTAGCGAATAAAATACTCGCCGTGACCGGTGGCCGATACCGCACACGAATCGTTTTCAGCAAATGTACCCGCGCCAATAACAGGGGAATCGCCAATGCGGCCAAAGCGTTTTGCGGTCATGCCACCTGTAGATGTACCTGCGGCTAAATTGCCGTTTTTATCAAGTGCCACTGCGCCTACGGTGCCCATTTTATAACTTGTTGGCAGGGCTTTATGCGCAGCTTGGTAGTTTTTGCTGGTTGCTTTTTCTAATTTTTGCTTTGCTTTTAAAAGTGCTTCATAACGGTGCTTAGTATCAAATATATTATTTTCTATCAGCGCAACGCCCTGCTCTTTGGCAAATTCTTCAGCGCCTTGACCACTAAGCATTACGTGTACTGAGTTATCCATTACTAAGCGGGCTAATTGAATTGGGCTTTCTATGTGCTTTACGCCAGCGACCGCACCCGCTTGACGGTTTCGCCCATCCATTATTGAGGCATCAAGCTCATGGCTGCCATCATAGGTGTACACTGCACCACGCCCAGCATTAAAGTAAGGCGACTGCTCTAATACTTCAATAGCAGTGGTGATTGCATCTAAACTTTCGCCGCCCTTTTCAAGTACGGTGTAACCCGCTTCAACAGCTTCGGCTAGTTTTGCTCGGTAGGCTTTTTCTTGCTCTGGGGTAAATTTTGCTTTTTCAATTGTGCCTGCTCCACCATGAATCGCTATAGCAAACGGGGCTTGTTCACTTAATGCTTGCGTGCTTAGTGTTAAGCAGCCGCTGGCTAAAACTGACAATAAGAATGTTTTTTTCATAGTGCGCTCTTTTTTAAATTTAGTATTGAATTTACTTTGAATGGTTACACGTATTTTTTCAACTAATATCAACGGCATTAAGTTAGCGCTTTATTTAAGCAGCTAATAAACAGCCTAATAACAAAGCGAAATACGGGGGCGTTATTTCCCTTCATCATCCCTACTTTTTAACCCAATTGGCATAGAGTAAGATTAATGGCACAAAAAAAGCGCCATCAGGCGCTTTTTACTAAACGTGTATGTAATTACGCGTCTTGCTTAGCTTTTAAACGTGCTAAACGTGCTACTTGGTGAGTAGATGTTAAGAACGAATAAATAGGTGCTAAGTAACCGCGCTTACGAAGCTCTAAAAATTCTTCATCGCTAAGCGAGTTAAGTTTTTTCTCATCGATAAGGTAAATACCGTTGATGTCTTTTTTCTCGCCTTTAATGTCTACAGTTAGCGTTTGCGCTACTAGTAGCTCTTTATCAGCTAAGTATTTAGTGAATGCCTCTGTTACTTGAGAAAACTCAATGAAAGACACTAAAGACTCTTTACGACGCTTTAAGTAGTCTGTTTCTTCACCATTTTCAAATAATGCGTTGCCTTCTTCTTCACCTACAAGCGAGCTTGCTTCGTCAATCACAATACCGTACTGTTCTTGCTCAGGGTGCTTTACTAGACCTAATGGGTAACGCGTTGATGCCATAGGAGCAAAAGCTGCTGTCCATTTACCATCTTCTACAAACAGGTTTTCGCCAGGCTCTAGGCCAAACATTGCAACTGCTTGGAAAGTACCGCTTTCGTTGTTTTTAACAAAAGACATTGGGAATTCATTTGCTACGCGTGCAAACTCATGTGCAACTACTGGCACTAAATGTTGAGTTTTCATAAATTCAACGTTGATGCCGTTTTGAATTTTAGTGTTGGCATGCTTTTCGTTGTGTAAAGGCTGTACTTGTTGCTCCGCCATGTTACTGCTCCGTTTATTTTTAATATATATGTTTCATTGTTAATGCCTTTAGGCTAATGCTTTTGAACGAAAAAAGGAAGGGAAAGTTTTATGACAACCGTCATGAAAAAATAAAGTTTAACTAAATCTGGGCGTTGCTAAAAAACAGACAATAAAAACGCAACTAATACGCTCAAAAACAGTACAAATAACGGGTAGTTTTAATACAGCACCATAAAAACCATTAACATTGGTTAACAGTTTGACGGTATTTTTTGAATAGGTTTAGCATGTTATTTAGCCAAATAAAAAGGCAGCTTAATTAAGCTGCCTTTTTAAACTGTAAATAAGCGGCTAAATTAAGGCGCCCAATACACTTCAATATTTATGCTTGGGTGGTTTATCACAGCGCGAAGTGGCATATCGTTTACATCGCCACCCGCTTTAGCTTGCTTGTATACCGCTAGCTTTTCTTCACCACTGATCAGGAGTTTAACCACTTTAGAGTTTGCTATTGCATTTAAAGTCAGTGTCATGCGCTCTGTAATGCTGCCTGTCACGTCACTTTCTATTGCATTAATAGCGCACACAGTTTGCTGTGTTGTTAAACCATGCTCAAGACCCTGCGCATGTGGGAACAAAGACGCTGTATGGCCATCTGGACCCATGCCTAAAATTGTTACATCATACGGTGCTTTTAAAGCGCCATAAGCGGCCTCACAGACTTGTGTACCTTGCTCGGCCGTTGCTGCATCGTTTTTCATGGTAATAAAATTAGCGGCACTGCCGTAATTTTGTAACAAGGTGCTTTTTATAAACGCTTCATTACTTTTTTCGTGGCTTGGCTCAACCCAGCGCTCATCAACCATGGCTACATCTATATTTTGCCAATCTAAATCAAGCGTTGATAAGTGCTTGTACGCCGGCGCCGGAGACGAACCGCCCGATACCATTAGCACAGCACGGCCATCACTTTTTATGCCATCACGTAAAGATTGCTCAAGCGTGTGTGATAGCTCAGCGGTTAACTCATCTTTTGAGTCAAAAAATTTTTCAACAAGTGTTGCCATACCTTACGCCTTATCGCCTGTGTTAAACCACACGTGGTTGTTTTCAGCTAATAATTCATCAGCATCATCCGGTCCCCAGCTACCAGCACGGTAAAGTGCAGGTTTGCCTTTGGTTTGCCAGCGCTCAATAATTGGATCTATCCATTTCCACGCTTGACGAACTTCGTCACGGTGTATAAATAACGATGGGTTATTAGCTGCAGCATCAAGCATTAAGCGTTTGTACGCATCAGAATGGAAACCGTTGCTGTATGCTTGAGAAAGCTCAATATTCATCGTTACCGGCTCTAATTGCATTTCAAGATTATCAAGGCGCTTAGACATAAGCGTTAATTGAATCGTCTCTTCCGGCTGCAAACGAATAACAAGGCGGTTTGGCTCAATATTACCCACGTTTTCTTCATAAATATTGTGCGATACTTTTTTGTACTCAACCACAATTTCTGCACAACGTTTAGCCATACGCTTACCAGTACGAAGGTAAAAAGGTACCCCCGCCCAGCGCCAGTTATCAATGTGTGCACGAATAGCCACAAAGGTTTCTGTTTTACTTGAACCTTCGTTAAGCTCTTCCAAGTAACCTGGTACAATTTTACCGTTTAAATCCCCTGGTACGTATTGACCGCGAACGATATTTTCATCTACGTCACCTTCTAGTAACGGACGAAGTGCTTCTAATACTTTAAGTTTTTCAGTACGGATGCTATTTGCGTTTAGTTTATTTGGTGATTCCATTGCCACTAAGCACAATAACTGTAATAGGTGGTTTTGCACCATGTCGCGCAGTGCACCGGCTTTATCGTAAAAACCAGCACGGCTTTCAAGGCCTACCGTTTCAGATAAACTAATTTGAATATTATCAATAGATTTAGCATCCCACATGTTTTCAAACAGTGAATTTGAAAAACGCAGTGCCATTAAGTTTTGTACTGTCTCTTTACCTAAGTAGTGGTCAATACGGAAAATTTGCTCTTCGTCAAAAAACTCTGCAATTTTACCATTAATAGCCTCTGCTGATTCGCCGCAGTAACCAATTGGCTTTTCAACAACCACACGTGAAGTGGGTGTGATCAAACCTTTCGTTGATAAAATTTCACAACATGTGCCGTAAACAGCAGGCGGAAGTGATAAATAAAATACGCGAGATTTATTGCTGTCGTGCTCATCTAAAATGCCTTTAAGTACATCCCAGTTGTCGTCAGCTTCGGTTACGTTGCTTACTACAGGCACTAAGTAAGTAGAAAATGCTTTCCAATCTTTAGCGTTAAATTCGCCTTTACTTAAAAACTCTTTCAGTGCGTTGTGCGCTGTTTCTATGTAGTCAGCACGCTTACTTTCTTCACGCACTGTAGGCAGAATACGCGAGCCTTCTGGTAAGTTGCCTTCTTGATATGCTCTGTACATTGCAGGTAGCAATTTGCGTAACGCAAGATCACCACCGCCCCCAAAAATTATAATATCAAAAGGATTAAGCATAGTTACTCTCTACGTTTGTAATACCTAAAAGCGACTTCCATAAGCCGCTTGGTATGCAGGTTTAGTGCTTGAATGACAGTGGCTCTTAGTGTTAATAAAAGCCTATTGAATGTTTTACGCTATGGCGTTTTATTTATTATTTGACTGTTCGCACAATTAAATGAGTCTTAGGAGTCCTGTAAATCCTCTCACAAAAATACAGGCCCTAAGAACTCCAGCGCTACCCGTTCAAAGGTACTCGGTTTGCTTATTTACATAAGCGAATATATTACTGCGTACGGTGTTGCTTGTAGTACGCGATTAAGCCATTTGTTGAACTATCGTGGGCGTGTTTTACGCTGTCATCGGTTAGTTCGCTTTCAATTTTAGAGGCAAGGCCTTTACCAAGCTCTACACCCCATTGATCAAATGAGCAAATTTCTAAAATTATGCCTTGGCAGAAAATTTTATGTTCGTACAGCGCAATTAAGCGTCCTACTGTTTTTGCATCAACTGTATCTAGCAGTATAGATGTTGTAGGGCGATTACCCTGATGAATTTTATGATTTAGTAACTCATCAATTTGTGCTTGTGTTTTACCTTTAGCGGCTAAATCTTCAGTGACTTGCTGTGCATCTACACCGCTCATCATTGCTTCTGTTTGCGCTAAAAAGTTAGATAATAAAATATCGTGATGCTTATCTACGGCTACCTGCGGCTTAACTGAGGCAATAAAATCAGCAGGTACAATTACATTACCTTGGTGTAAACACTGATAAAACGCATGTTGGCCGTTAATACCGGTCATACCCCAAATAATAGGAACCGTTGTATAAGGTACGGTTTCGCCAGCAAAGTTTACGTGTTTACCGTTACTTTCCATCTCACCTTGTTGTAAATACGCAGGTAACATATGAAGCGCTTGGTCATACGGTAAAATAGCTTGCGACGTAAAGCCTAAAAAGCTGGTATTCCATACACTGAGTAGTGCCATTATAAGCGGAATATTTTGCTCAAATGAAGCGGTTTTAAAGTGCTCATCTACTTCAAATGCGCCTTCTAAAATAGCTTCAAACGCGTCATAACCTAGGTATAACGCAATAGGTAAGCCTATCGCACTCCAAAGTGAAAAGCGACCCCCAACCCAATCCCACATAGTGAATACGTTTTCATCGCTAATACCAAAGGCTGCGGTTTTTTCTAAGTTTGTGCTCACAGCAACAAAATGCTTAGCAATGGCGCTGTCATCTTTTGCTGTTTGTAAAAACCAATCAACGGCCGTTTTGGCGTTGGTCATGGTTTCTGACGTGGTAAATGTTTTCGATGAAATAACAAACAAGGTTGTTTCTGGGTCAATTGCTTTTAATACAGAGGCAATTTGAACACCGTCAGCATTAGATACGTAATGGACATTTAAAGTGTCATCAGCAAGTGCTTTTAGCGCTTCGGTTGCCATTTGCGGGCCTAGGTTTGAACCACCTACACCAATGCTTACCACATCTTTTACTGCTTTACCTGTGTAGCCTACCCACTGCCCACTGCGTACTTTTTCTACAAAGGTTTTAATTTTTGCTAATTCGTTATCAACCGCTTGCGTTACGTCTTCGCCGTCAACAACTAAAGGTGTATGGGCACGATTACGTAAAGCAGTATGAAGAACAGCACGCTCTTCTGTAATATTGATTTTTTCACCGCTAAACATCTTGTCGCGCCAAGAGGCAATGTCACACTCTTTAGCAAGCTCGATGAGTTGTGCAAAAATAGTTTTATCAATACGCTGCTTTGAATAATCAAACAACACACCCGGAATTTGAGTAGAGAATGCATCAAATCGTGTATCATCTTGTGCAAATAACGTTTTTAGATGGGTTTGTTTCATCTGCGCGGCACTATTTTGTAGTGCTTGCCAACTTGCTAATTGCGAACGATTAGACATGTAAATATCCTCTAAAATATTTAAATTAATGATTTAAAAACAGTTTTAGGTAAAAAGACTTCGCTAATTGCGCGTAGTGCTAGTAAAAAAGCAAGCGCTTAGTATAACGAAAAAAGTAATAAAAATGCTGTTTTTATAATTTATGATGCAGATAATAACGCAATTTTTTACTTTTGACACCGGTATCATAAAAATTTTATGAATTAATTACCCACAAATTTTAAGCATTTAATAGTTTAAACAACATTTATTAAATATTCATGAATTAGGGCCTGCTGACCTTTTAGGATTAAAATTTGTACAAACTAGAAACAATTTAATCTTGGCGCGAGGTTTGTTCCCTAGTGGGCTCATTAACGGCTCTTGCGTTACGTTACTGGCAAACATCCATGTAAAAATACCAAACACACTGCTGCAAATTAAACTTCGAAACATTATAGGCCCAAAGCATAAAATGCATCGTATGCACTCGCCTAGCTTTATAGGTGGTTAAAACATCCTCAAAACTAGGCCCATAATTAGCTCACCAACGCCAAGCCACCCGCTACGTTATAAATATTCGCAAAGCCTAATTGCTGTAAATTTGCCGCTGCAATTTTAGAACGATTGCCGCTTCTACACAGTAATATATAGGTGTGCTGCGGGTTTAATTGATTTTGTACTATGGCGTTAGCCATACGGCTAAGTGAAATATTAAGCGTATTAGCTAAAGGCGCGGCAAAAAGCTCCGCCACATTAATTGCGCCATGTTCATACGGCTCACGGGTATCAATTAAATACACATTTTTTTGCGTTAGTAACGCTTTAGCTTGCGTAAAGTCTAGCTGCTTAGTGTCTGTTTGCACCGCCGCCTGTACATAGCCACACAATTGGTTACTAGTTTGCATATGTAGCTGATCGTGTTGTGCTTTTAGCTGTGCAAATTGCGCCGTACTTATTTCTCCATTTAATAATGGGCTAAGCAAAGGCGTTTGTGCACGTACAGTACGCCAGTTAATGGCAAAGCATTGCTGATAGTCATGCCCCGAACAAATAACCGTATCGTCACTTATTTGCTCAGCAAGGGTAATAAGTGAGTGTGCCATTTGCGTTGCACTGCCCCCTTCAAGCGAGGTATTGCCAAGTCCTGCAGGTAAAATCAAATCACCGCAAAAACAATAATCAATATGGCCTGTGGTGCGCTCTTTTAATAAATAACTAACGCTGTCTTTACTGTGCCCTGGAGTTGGCTCTATGGTTAGCGTTTTTGTACCAAGCTCAATGCTATTTTGCATCGCATGCGTTGTGCCTAGTACTTCATTTAACAAAGCCACTGCGCTTGGACGGTCTTGGTGCTGGTGGGTATCTAAAATTGCTTTTACGTTGAGCTGTTGTGTGCTCACTATTTTTTCAAAGCGCGGAATAAGCTCTAATACGGGGTCAATAATAACGGCGCTGTCGTCGTCACTAACATACAGCCAGCTACACGCCCCTTTATGCCTAAATTGTGTTAACCCCAGCGCGCACACTTCTTGCTTTGGCGAAGCACTGTCAGAAACAATTAAGCAATTGGCCTCTAATACCGCCTTTAACGAGCATATACGCTTGCATGCTTGGCTAATTTGCTGCTCGGTTGCAGCAGGCCCAAAAGACAGCCTAATGGCGTTTTCACTTTGCCAATTAGTTGCCCCCATTGCATCAAGCACAAAACTGCGCGTTGCACCTGTACTGCACGCCGAGCCACCGCTCACTCTAATGCCTGCTGCGTCAAATAAATCAATAACCTCTTTGGAGGTAAGCGTATCGACAGCAAAATTAAGGGTGGTAGGTACAGAATGTGAAAAATCGTGATTAAAGGTTATATCACCAAAGGTACTTTGCAGCGCATTAAGCAGTTGCGCTCTGTAGCTATTTAATACCTCAACCGACTTAAACGTGTCGTCGTTTTTATCTAGCAGCAAGTTAAACAGTTTATTAAGCCCTGCTATACCTGGTAGGTTTTCGGTGCCAGAGCGCATGCCGCTTTCTTGCCCGCCCCCCGCAATAAATGGCGTATAGGCACTGCCATTTTTAATGTATAAAAAACCAATACCTTTTGGTGCATAGAGTTTATGGCCCGAAAACGGTGCATAATCTATGCTGGTACTACTAAGCGCTAGCGCTTGTTTACCTAAGGCTTGTACACAATCAACCATCCAAAACACTGATTTATTGCGGCTGCGAATAGTATGCTCTATAGCGTTTAAGTCTTGATAAACACCGGTTTCGTTATTAACCGCCATGGTGCAAATCATTAGCGCGTTATTTATGTGCTCACTAATAAACGCTAAATCTAAAATCCCTTTACTATCAACAGGAATAGCAAGTAATTGGGCGTTAATGCCTAAAACGCTATTCCAATGTTTTAACGTGTTAGGCACCGCTTTGTGCTCAGTTGCCCCGTGCAATAATACAGGGTTTTTAATCGTATGATTTTTAGCATGAATGAGCGTTGAAACAATGGCTGTTTGTATGCCCTCTGTTGCGCCTGAGGTAAAAAGAATATCGCCATCGGGCGCACCAATAACATGGCGTGCATTTTGCCTTGTTTGTTCTAATAAATACTTGGCTTGTATACCGCTAATATGGGGGCTTGAGGGATTACCAAAACAAATTTGCATGGTGTGCGACACCACGTCGGCAATACAGGGTAAAACAGGTGTTGTAGCGTTTGCATCAAGATAAACTTGGGCTGCTTGTTCATCGTGCAATAAAAACTCAGACATTAAAAACGCACCTTTATTACTAAAAAATATATCTTATACCCAATAGTACATAAGTTTGTTCTCATTGGGTAATAATCAATTAGTAACCTAGGTGCGTTTACTATGCTTTTTTAAACTAAAAGTACGTTACTCTGCCCGCTCTTTTGTTATTTCTCCATGCGTTGATGACCAGGCATTTATTAGCGCTTTTACAAGCGATGCGAGTGGAATGGCAAAAAACACGCCCCAAAATCCCCATAAGCCACCAAAAAATAGCACTGCAACAATAATAAATACGGGATTTAAATCAACGGCCTCAGAAAACAACAAGGGCACTAATACATTGCCATCGAGCGCCTGAATGACCCCGTAAATTATTAATATGGTCCAAAACTGCGTTTCGATACCAAATTGAAACAGCGCCACGGCCGCAACCGGTATGGTAACCAATGCCGCACCCACAAACGGAATTAACACCGAAAACCCAACCAACACGCCAAGTAAAGCTGCATAACGTAAATCAAGTACAGTAAAGGCAATAAACGAGGTGCCACCCACAATTAAAATTTCGAATACTTTGCCTCGAATATAATTCATTATTTGCTGGTTCATTTCGTGCCACACTTGCAAAATTAACCGTCTCTGCTGCGGAATAAGCGTAGCGGCACTGCTTGTAAGCTCAAGCTTGTCTTTAAGCATAAAAAATACAAGTAAGGGTACAAGCACCAAATAAATAAGCCATGCCACAACATCTTTTAACGAAGTAAGTGAAAACGAGACAATAACTTGGCCAAATTCGAGCGCCTTTGCCTCTACACTTGCCACGATAGCTTGGACCTGCTCGGCGTTAATTAAACTGGGGTATTGCTGTGGTAAGGCCATTAAAAATGACTTACCTTGCTCTACCATGTGTGGGGTTTCTTGTACTAAATTACTGGTTTGCTTCCAAAGTACTGGGCCAATAACCAAAATAAGGGTAAGCATAACTCCGGTAAATATCAGCATTACAATGACTGTGGCACTAAAGCGTTTTAACCCAAAGCGCTCTAAGTGTACAACCGGCCAATCAAGTAAATAAGCAATCACCAATGCCACTAACACAGGAACAATTAACGAGCCAAAAAAGTACAGTAATGCCACAGAGGCAATGAGTAAAAAAAGTAAGGTGACTGAATGAGGATCTGAGAACTTTCTTTCGTACCATGTTTTAACGTATTCAAACATGCAATGGCTCCACTAGTAATAGTCCTAGGTGTTGATCAAATTTATATGTATATGCATTTTTGCTTAAAAAACGCGTAATATCATCTGCGTTTTCGTCGTTATTTATACTAAACGTTATTGCCTTATTAGATGACTGCGCATTACGAAGCGCTAATTTAAATTGTACAAACTGTTGTGGGCATTTAAATTTTTTTAAATCGCACTCTAACATAACTACTTTACTCGCTAAATAAAATGAATAATAAGTCGCATATTGTCGGTCATTCTATTTATAAAATGTGAACAGCAGTAACTTTTTCTTAAAACCATTCCTGCAATGGTTTATCCTTATAACATAATTAGCAGTAAGGATAAGTTAATGCCTGGCACGCATAATAAAGCGCAACTACCTAGTAATCCAACTCTCAAAGAGATTAATTGGTATAAAAAGCAGATAAACTGGGGAGAGCTCCCGCCTTTTTATCATCTTGTTGCTTCTTCGGTCAGCGAATCTGAAGGAATATTGGAGCACGGATTTGATAACGCTGTAAAAAGCCTGATCAATAAACGCAATTGGAACTTAGACTTACTTGATGGCTATGAAGATGATTTTGGTGAAATACACACCAAGCATAAGCCGCGTATAGCGCTACACCAAGTATTTACCGACCGAGGCTTTGAGCTCTGGGCGCAACCCTATGCTAAAGATATAATTATTGATCAATACGTTAAAGATAACCGCTTTATGGAGTTTAAAGTATGGGATCCGCATTCAATGAAAAACCTGATCCGCATAAATCAGCTCCATAAGTTTATTGGCTTTTATTTTGAGCGCGGCGACAAGGCCGATAAAGCCATTATTTTACATGCACATAAGGTAGTACATAAAATTATTAAATTTTTGCAGCAGGAATTGAACGTTGTAAAGCTTGATGGAGTCACAATAAAAGAACTCTACCAATTGTGCGAAAAAGACAGCCGTGCAAGCAGCGATGAAATTGACATAGCAAAAATTGCCATTGGTGAACAAATTAACAAGGAATAAAATGCAGCTAAAATCAGCCTTTATCACTTTATGCAGTGCCGCGCTTACCTTTAGCCTACTGGTTAGTGAGCCGTTAAAGGCACAAACAAACTTTACGCTACCCGATTTAGGCACGTCTGCGCTACAAGTTTTGCCACTTGAAAAAGAACAAGCCATTGGCGAAGTGATGATGATGCAAATAAGAGGCTCATCACCGGTAGTAAACGACCCCGTTTTAGACGAATACTTAACCACACTTGGCCGAAAACTTGTGGCTAATGCTAACGACGTGCGTTTTCCTTTTTCGTTTTTTTGGGTAAATAACAACGAAATTAATGCCTTTGCTTTTTACGGCGGGCATGTCGGTGTGCATACTGGGCTTATTGCGCAATCAGATAACGAAAGCCAATTTGCCTCTGTACTTGGGCACGAAATAGCGCACGTAACTCAGCGCCATTTAGCTCGTCGTATTCAGCAACAACAAGACAACAGCGCACTGACTATTGCAGGCATGATAGCCGGTATATTAGCCACCGTTGTTGCTCCCGACGCAGGTATTGCTATTATTTCGGCTAACCAAACCCAAGCTGCGTTTAGCCAATTAACTCACAGCCGTGCTGCCGAGCAAGAAGCCGACAGAATTGGTATGCAAACCCTTAATAACGCCGGTTTTGACGCCCGTGCATCAAGTGAATTTTTAACTAAACTTTCAGCGCAAATAAGATATAAGTACAAACCACCCGCTTTTTTACTGACTCACCCATTGCCAGAGAGCCGTGTATCTGACGTACGCCTACGTGCAGAGCAATTCCCTGTGCGCCATTTAAACCCAAGCCTTGAGTTTAATTTAGCAAAAAGCCGAGTACTTGCTCGTTATGCCAATAAGCCCGAAAATGCCGAAGCGTTATTTAAAAAATTAATGCGCGAAAACAGTTACAACAACACCGCGCTTAAATACGGCTTGGGCATAAGCTTACTTGATCAAGATAAACTAGATGAAGCCGCCGAAATTTTAGAGCCGCTATTAGCACAAAGTCCTAAAAATTTATTTTATATCGATACCCATACCGATTTACTAATAGCGCAAAAAAAAGCCGACGAAGCGGTAAAATTTTTGGCTGAACTAAACAACTATCGCCCTAACAACCAAGTTATTACTTTAAACTATGCAAATGCAGCATTAGAGGCTGAGCAGTTTGAACTAGCTGAAAACATTTTAAAAAGCTTTTTACTTGAAAAACCCGACCACAACTTAGGCAAACAGCTATTAGCCGATGCCTATAAAAAACAAGACAAGCTTGCCGCTTATCACGAGGCCAATGCTGATGTGTTATCGCAATATGGCGCGTATATTAAAGCCGCAGACGAAATCCAAAAAGCGCTTAACTTCGTAGAACCCACAGAGCTGGTTAAACAGCAACGCTTAAAAGCCTTGCTTACTCAGTATCGCCGTTTACAAAAAGAGCTGGCAAGGCTTTAAGTCTGCCAGCGCTTGCCCTAAAATAGCGGCAAATTACATTTTGGAACTAATTGTATGTCAGTGACTATTTATCATAATCCACGTTGTTCTAAATCGCGTGAAACCCTCGCATTACTAGAACAAAACAACGTAACACCAAGCGTAGTAGAGTATTTAAAAACACCGCTTAACCATGAGCAAATAAGCCAACTTTTAGAACAATTAGGCTTTAACTCAGCTCGCCAGCTAATGCGCACAAAAGAAGATGCATACAAAGCGCTTAACCTAAAAGAAGAAACTAACGAGTCAGCGCTAATAAACGCCATGGTAGACAACCCTAAACTTATTGAACGCCCTATTGTACAAAACAACGGTAAAGCAGCCCTTGGCCGTCCGCCTGAAAACGTATTAAGCGTATTATAATGACGACTCGCATTGTTGTCCTGTATCACTCAAGCCATGGCTCGGTTGAGGCAATGGCGCACGAAATAGCCGAATCTATAGAGCAACAGGGTGCCACAGCCGTATTGCGTACCTTTGTTGCTAAAAATCCGCACGATATAGTAATTACAAAAGATGATTTAATAAATTGCGACGGCCTTGCTTTTGGCACACCTACCCGATTTGGCATGATGGCATCGCAAGCAAAAACGTTTTGGGAAACCACCAGCGATCTATGGCTAAAAGGCCAGTTAATAGATAAACCAGCCTGTGTGTTTTCATCGTCAAGCAGTATGCATGGCGGAAATGAAGCCACCTTACTTAATTTATCATTACCGCTACTACACCACGGCATGATGTTATTAGGGGTACCTTACGAAGTACCAGAATTACTAGCTACGCAAACCGGCGGCACACCTTACGGGGCAACGCATGTAGCCGGCAGTAGTAATACGAATACTTTAAGTAAAGACGAAATTAAAATATGCCAAAGCGTTGGTAAACGCCTCACTCACATTGCGAGAAAACTTCAATGAATACCGCTGACACCCCTGCTAAAAAGCCAATTACTGTAAAATTTCAGCGCACCGCTATTTTTGGCTATGTGGGTTTATTACTTTTATTTCCTCTGTGGATGTACTTTGTACCTCCGCTAAATGGCAACGCAAGTGTTGTATCCTTGTTTGTGCCTATAATCCCTTTGCTGTTGCCTTTAAGAGGCTTTATTAAAGACAACACCTACACTTACGCCTGGGCTAATTTTGTTGTTATGTTGTACTTTATACACGGCTTAACCATGTTATGGGCTGCACCTGATGAGCTAATATGGGTGTTATTAGAGCTTGTGTTTGCCTCTGCCATGTTTATTGGCTGCACGTATTACGCAAGGCACCGCGGGCAAGAGCAAGGCTTAAAAATACGTAAGCTTAAAGAAGAGCTCGCAGAGGAAAAAGCCGCTAACGAATACAATAAATAATACTAATTCGCAAAATAAATTATTTAAGCTGAAAGTTGAAATAATACCAATCCGCATAAGTAAGTAATCTATTTTGAGGATGGAAAAACGTGTTGATAGCAAGGCAAAAAATTTGCTATTTAGTTGTTCTAAATGAGAGTTTTTTAACGCAGATAGCGACACGTTTAGCCCCGCAAAATGATTAGATATTATTGCGGATTGGTATAACAGCTTATACATACAAAAAACGCGCTTAACATAACAATGTAAGCGCGTTTTTTTAGGCTTTTAGTTTGCCATGGCAGTCGCTACACTAATTCGCTCAGTGCAGCCAGTGCAACTATGCTGGCTAATCCAAGCTGAGCTATTAAGCTTAACAACGAAAAAACACGCAACACAAATAACCCCCACGGGTGTTTTATATGTGGATAGAGCGCACAGCGCTTTAAGCTCGCCGCAAAGAAAAAACACACCGACGCAATCAATGTAAAAATTAAAGTCAGTTCACTTTTTATAGCAATGCTTTCATCAAAAAAGAAATACAGCTGCAATGGCAATAAAATAGTGACAATTGCGTGCAAGGCGTGCACCTTTTTAATGCGGTTAAACTGCCCTTCTGGCGAAAGTTCTTTTATACCAAAATCGCGCTCAAGGCATTTAACTAAATTGCTTGCTTTAATACTTACTGCTAACCGGTAACAGCTTAAGCCCTCGTTATTACGTGCTCTAAAGTCGTAACCAGCTTTTAGTAATAGCACCATAAGGGTTTCGTTTTTTGCTAACACTGCATAATGCAGTGCAGTATTGCCTAAGGTGTCTTGCGCTTTTTGATCCTGTTTAGCCAACAGGGTTTCTATCACATTTACATAGCCTTTTTCGGCTGCCCACATAAACGCTGTTTTATTGTTTTCATCAGCCAATGTACCAGTGGCACCTTGCTCTATAAAACGCATCGCCATGGTTTGCTTTGCGCTTTTTTGGCTTAAATGAGCAAGTAATGCTTTTTCAAGCAATACAATAGAATCAACATCAGGCGATACTTGCGTTAACAGCGTAAAATAGTCTTTACCGTTTGCTACTTTTTGACTGGCAAGCTCTGTAAGTTCGTTTAAATCAGCAACCGATTCAGGTAAAAAAGCACTTAAACGCTCTCTAAAATCAACTTCTTGCCACAGTGCTAGCGTATCGTGTGCACTTAATTTGCTGCCACTATTTAGAGCATGTTCAATTAACGAAAAATAGCGTTTACTAAATAATAAGCTAAACAACGAAAGCGGCGTATCAAGTGCGTTTTGCGCCGCCACACTGGCGTATTTTTCTAGGCGCTGGCAAAGCATTAGCGCCATTGATTCGCTGGTGTATTCATTATCTAAATAATGATTTTTAACAGCAGCAATGTAAGCGTGCGCATCTTCGTCATATTCACTAATATGCTGAAAATAACACTCTTCAAAGGGTTCAAGCGGGGTTAACCATATCAAATAGTAAATGGGTGGTAGCACAGTGGTGCATACACCGTCATCTTCAATAGTAGAACGACATGCAGGCCAAGCTTCTAAAGCATCTAAAATAAAGGCACCGTTTTGTTCTACAAGTCCTTTAATAAGTAATGGGTATTCCTTTGGCCAAATCAGTACATTTTCCATTAAAACAGCACAACTCCAGTGTAGCTTGATGAGGCGTCAGTTATAGCAGTTTTTAGCTGACACCACGCTTAATCGACGTGGTGATATTCTATCACACCTTTTTTTTGCTGCGAGCTTAAAGTAGATGAATATTAAGAAAATATAAAAGCAGCCAATACACTTTAGTGCGGCTGCTTTTGTGGTTGGAGAGGGTCTTAATCAGGAAGTGAACTATTTATTTTTTAGTTCAGTAATTACTTGCTCTAAGCCTACATCAGAAATGCGTTGAATGATCTCTTTTTGCTTAGCGCTTAAAAGCGAAATACCTTCGGCAACAATGTCGTATACTTTCCATTGCTGGTCTTTACCTTGGCGCAGCTTAAAATGCAGATCAATCACGGGCGCGTTTGGCTCAATAATTTGCGTTTTAACCGTCGCGTACTCAGAGTCGCTTTTCGCGGTATCTTGTTCAAATACTACTTGCTGGCCGGTGTACTTCGTTAGCGCACCTGCGTAAGTACCTGTTAAATAATGCTCTACTGCATCAATAAAACGTACAGCTTGCTCGCGCTCAATGCCTTTTATGTGCTTACCAAGCAATTTAAACGACACAAACTTAATATCTATGTTTGGCATTAAACGCGTCTCTACAATGCGCGCCATATCGGCTTTGCTTGCATCGCCTTGTGCATTTACTTTTGCAATATCGCTAAAAAGCGTATCGGCAACGCCTTCAAGCATATGTTGAGGCGACTGCGCCGTTTGCGCAAATAACGCGCTGCTAAAAAAGGCAGCAGCAATAAAAATAGTGTTAAAAAGTTTCATGAGCGTGACCATGTGTGTGATTAAGATGTGGCTAAATTACGCGATTTTAAGCCACAAAAACAGACACAAAAATGCACCTTATTAATGCCAAAACAGCACCAATTAAATAAGCTATTTATTTTCAATTAGTTAAGCCTTCCCTGTTAACACCCCATAAACAAGCGGCATTTTGTCCTCATTGAAAATGTGAATGGCCCGCCCTTATCATTTATTTACTCATTCGACTCACACACCAATTTGGCAGTTATGAAAACGGTATATAAAACTTTCACACTTATTCTATTTTTAGTTATTTCAGTATGGGGTAACACGGCGTTTGCGCAGTCTAATCATGGTTACGCCGTAGATGTTCTCAAAGGCGAAGGCAACGTGAATGGCGTTAAGCTGGCTTATCAATATCATGCCCCTAGCTTACAAAACTTAGTGGGCGATGCGCGCTTTTATTTTGAAACCAGCGTTAATATGTGGGAATACCGCCATGGTGACAACTCGCAATCTAATCTTGTTTTGGCTATGTCGCCCGTACTGCAGTTTCCTGCTTTTAGTTTTCATAATACCCCGTTTTATATTGAGGCAGGTATTGGCGTATCGCTTATTGATGAAACTAAATTTGCGGGCAAAAATATTAGTACTCACTACCAATTTGAAGACCGTATTGGCCTAGTTGCAGACTTTGGCCACACTAACGTAGCGCTTCGGGTTATTCATTACTCAAACGCCGGATTTAAAGAGCCTAACCCAGGTTTAAACTTTTTAACTCTTTCAGTGGCAAGGCGTTTTTAATCTTCATTCGTATTTAGTATCAATTTGCCACTTAAAAGGGTTAAGTATTAGGGTAAATTGAAATAACTAGCCACAAAAAAGCCCTGATAAATCAGGGCTTTTTATAATTAAAATACACTACTAGCCAACTAACCAGTGCGCCATTAAGGCAATAACCGGCAGCGTAATAAGTGTACGTAAAATAAATATAACGAACAACTCAACAATGTTTACCGGTATTTTACTACCCAGTAAAAGTGCGCCAACCTCAGACATATAAATTAGCTGAGTTACGCTCATTGCGGCAATAATAAAGCGAGTTACATCACTTTCAATGGTTCCCGCAGCTAAAATTGACGGAATAAACATATCGGCAAATCCCACCATAATAGTTTGTGCCGCGGCCTGTGCTTCGGGTACTTGTAACCACTCTAAAAATGGCACAAACGGCATACCTAAATATTGAAATACCGGCGTGTGCTCAGCAATAATAAGTGCAAATGTTCCTACGGCCATTACAACAGGCAGTACACCAAACACCATATCAAGCGCATTATGTACACCCTCTTTTAAGGTACCTTTAAAGCCCGACGAGTTATTGGCTTTTGCTAATGCTACATCAAGTGAGTGCCCTACTAAGCTTTTACCCGTTGGGATAGCCTCAGCATCGCGATTTGGCTCACTACCATCAATAAGCAAATCTTTTTTAAAGCGAAGTGGCGGTAAGCGCGGCACAATAATAGCGGCAACCACACCGGCTAAACATACGGTGGCATAAAATGGGGCAAATAAGTGCTCTAATTTCACTTGGCCTAAAACCACCAAGCTAAACGTAATAGAAACCGCCGAAAACGTAGTACCAATAATAGCGGCTTCGCGCTGCGTGTAGTGCTTTTGGTCGTACTGCCTTGCGGTCATTAAAATACCAACACTGCCATCACCTAACCACGACGCAGTACAGTCAACTGCACTTCGCCCAGGTACGCCAAATACAGGGCGCATTACCTTGGTTAGCATAGTGCCTGCAAGCTCTAATAACCCAAAGTTAATTAGTAAAGGCAGTAATAAACCGGCCAGTATAAATACCGAAAACAAAACAGGTAATAAGTCGTTTAATACCAAAGCGCCTGTGTTTGCAGAGGTGATTGCCTCGCTACCTAACCCTAAATGGGTCATTAGCACAAACGCCATACCGAATAAACGCACCACTAACCACACTACACTTACATCAAATAAATGCTTTAACAGGGGTGATTGGCAAATAGCGGCGGGTTTAAATACTTTGGTGATCACCGACATAACGCCAGTAATACAAATAATAAGGGTAATAATTGCTTGCGCAGAGCCAGACATCAACGCTTGCACGCCTTTAGCCATTAACGCAATAGGAATGGTCATCCCGTCTGCGGTAGGAATGGGTGTCATAAATAAAAACACACCAATTAACGACGGTACTAAAAAAGTAAACCAAGTGCGCCACGTATAGTGCCCGCGAGGAGGTAACTGAGACATATTTTTTAATCCATAAAAACTACAAAAAGAGCAAAGCGCTCTTTTTGTAGTAAAAACTTATTATTAATTATTAAATTTTGATGCCGCGCTGAATAAGTGCTGCTTCTAACGCTTGTTGTAAACCATTCATGGTGCCAGGTTCGAGTGTTTCGCCTTTGTCATCCATCCAGGTTAAGCTTGTACCGCCTTCTTTAGTTTTGCTCACTAAAATTTGGTATTGGCCTTCTTCAATAGGAAGCTGCGCAACTTCGTCGCCCCAAATAGAATCCCATACACTGCTTTCTGGCTTGTTGTAGTCGGCAGTTATTAAGCCGGTATCGGTTTTAATCTCAACGATAGTAAACGATAGGCGTTCTAAAAAGCCCGAGAAGCGGTCGAATACTGCATCGTATGATTGCTCAGTAACAAGTGCAGCATTGCCTTTGTTATCAAAGCCCATTTCTAAAGAAATAATACCTTGGCGCTTGCGGTTTTCTACTTCTAACTGACGATAGCGATAATCAAATTCAGCCACAACTTGATTAAGCGCGCGTACTTCTAATTGCTGCTTAAGTAAATCAGTTAACGTGTCATCACCTTTAAAGTCAATAAGTTCAGCGCGTAACGAAGCAGTACGCTGATGCGATTTTTCTTCAATTGTAAATCTAAAACGTTCTTGGTTTTCGCTTACCTCATCGCCCCACAACCAGCTCTCTTCCGCTTTAATTATTGAGTACCAGTCAGTTTCGATAATACCAAGTAGCTTATCTTCTTTTGTGGTTGCTGCATTATTTTCGGCAATAACCGCTTTAATTGAGTCCCAAACAAATTCATCTAAATCAACAATGCCATCGTTTTTATCAAAGTAAATACGCGCTTGTTTATCGCCCTCTTCTACCCAGCTACCTTTAGCAACAGTTAAAACCTGTGCTGGTGGACGATAGTTTGTTGCCTCAGGGTTGTTATCGTATTGGCCCACATCCATTTTATAAACCGGATCTTGCGCTGGTTGAGATAACGATGGCGGGGTTTTAACACCTTCATGCGTACGATAATTGCGTTCGTTGTGCGCTTCATTAATAAAAACATTACACCCTGATAAACTTACCAATACACTCACTGCAAGTGCTTTTGGGATCCAATACTGCACAGATATTTCTCCTTAGCATACCCTTTAATTGTTTTACACGTATATGAGTGGGTAATACCGAATTTGGTTCAGTGTAAAATCAACATTAACTTTACATTTATTATTTGGCTGTCTAATTGCAATAAAGTTCACACCTAAGTGTTATAAAATCAATCACAACAAAAAGACAAATTTTAGCTATGGTACTTTCCTGTGCCAGTAAAAACAAGGAACACAACGCTTTAAAGCGCCTTTAATTAAGCGCCTATGTAGTTTAGGGCGCTTTTTGTGTTAAACTTCGCCGCCGTGCAACGTAGTGTATGCGCAGCGGGCTATACCAACTCGGTTGTTATATTTCAAAAAACGTAGGTATTAAACTTCATGACTGCATTTTCAAATCATCAAATTGTTTTAACCGCTATTGGCGAAGATAGACCGGGAATTGTAAGTGAACTTACACAGCTTGTAAGTGATTGTCATTGCAACATTATAGATAGCCGAATAGCTATTTTAGGCAGCGAATTTACCTTTACCATGCTGCTAAGCGGCGATATGTCGGCCATTAGCCGCATAGAGCACACCTTGCCTACTAAAGGCATGGAGCTAGGCCTACTCACCATGATGAAGCGCAGCACCACTCGCCACACCGAAAGTGAATTTTGCGCAGGCTATACCCTTGAATACACAGGGATAGACACCCCAGGTACACTGAGTAAAGTAACGCGTTTTTTTGCCGATCACCACATTAGTATCTGCTCATTAAAGTCAGACACCTACGATGAAGAAACCGACACTAAAATGCGCTGCGAAATTGAGTTTAATATCCCAGTAGAGGTTGATATAGACCAATTTAAAGTGACCTTTGAAAACCTTTCGCACAGTCTTAACGTAGATTATATTTTTAAACGTATTCGCTAAGGAGCACAGCATGAACAAAATTAGTCCATTACAAGCCGGTGATACTGCACCAGAATTTAGCTTACAAAATCAAAACGACGAAACAGTCACCTTAAGTGAGCTGTTAAAAGAGCAACAAGTACTGGTGTACTTTTACCCTAAAGCTTCTACACCGGGTTGTACGGTTCAAGCCGAAAACTTACGTGACCAACAAGCGCAGCTTGCTCAATTTAACACCCGCGTTGTAGGTATTAGCCCAGACCCTATTAAGCGCCTTAAAAACTTTGAAACTAAAAAAGAGCTTAACTTTGATTTACTCGCCGATGAAGATCACGCCATCGCTGAAGCATTTGGCGTATGGGGCTACAAAAAGTTTATGGGTAAAGAGTACGATGGTATTCACCGCTTAACCTTTTTAGTAGGCCAAGACGGTAAAATTAAACACTTATTTGATAAGTTTAAAACCAAAGATCACCACCAAGTGGTTTTAGATTACTTAGCGGCGGAATAAGTTAGCTGTAAGCTGTAAGCTGTAAAAAATATACAAAAGCGTTGCTCTAGGGCTACGCTTTTTTATTAGCGTTTATTCAATGAAGTACAGTGAAGTACAGTGACGCGTTACATAATTAATTAACCATAAGCGCCACTTGAATATATAAGCTCGTAACTGTGGCTATAAATTTCTAAAATATTGCCAAACGGGTCTTCCATGTAAATCATGCGGTATGGTTTTTCCCCTGGGTAATAATAGCGCGGCGCTTTCATACGCTTTTTACCACCTGCGGCCACTATTTTATCTGCGAGTCCTTCTACATCAGGGTCTTGTACGCATAAATGAAATATTCCCGTTTTCCAATAATCAAAATTATTTTTTGGGTTTTGCTGATTTTTAAATTCAAATAGCTCAACCCCCACCCTATCTCCTGTTGATAAATGGGCTATTTTAAAACTGCCCCACCCAGCACCAAATACATCAGTACACATTTCACCAATCGGTGATTTATCTTCTGTTATTTGTGTGGGTTTCATAATTAAATACCAGCCTAACACCTCAGTGTAAAACTTAACGGCTTGTTCTAAGTTTGGCACTGACACACCAATATGCGAAAACGTGCGCGGGTAAGGCATTGGCGAATCAGCTAAGCCATTTGCTTGTTTGCCTTTATCAGCTGCTTGCAGGTTGGCATTAGCATTTAGACTTGTAAACAGCATAGGCAACGCGGCAGCACCCAACCCAGCAGCCGATAACTTCATAAAGTCTCTGCGGTTTAACTCTTTTTTACTCATGGCATGTTCCTTAACGGCAAACGCGTTAAATGTAATTAAAGGAATTAATTAGCCATGATAAATGAATGTAGTAAGGACAAAAAATTATCAAATATGATATTAATGATTACGTTTTGTGATGGTGGTATGAGTTTTTGATAAGCCTAGCCACTATAGTTGAACGGCTTATCATAGGCTTGGTATTCAAGAGCAATATAAAAAGGGATTAAAATATTTATATCAAAAAAAATAAATTACTTACTTTAAAAAGTACCATATGAGTTACTCATCACTTAAATTATTTTAGTAACTATCAACTAAGTTCCTAAACTTTTGGAAATGGTCACATGAACAACTTTAGTGTTTAATAATATATTATTAAACAGACACTTATCTATTGAGCATTGTTGATGTGGCTATTGTATTTCATGTGGATGGTAAATTTTGACTATTATTATACATTGGGGTTGTTTTAGACAATGCATCTTTTATAATGGGTACTAAATTAAAGGATTAAATTAATTACTTAAAGGATAAAAATGCATGCCAGGTCCATTTCTGAATTATCAACCTCACAATCATCCAAGTATCAACAAAGATAAACTGCGTTCGAATCTAGAGAGTGACTTTAATAAATACCAAACAGATATTTTTGTACTTACCCACGAAGAGTTTTTAAAACTCTGGGTGGCAGTTCAATCTGCGCGTGGAAAATCTCAAGCGGAAATTGAACAGTATCTTTCAGAAGTTACAGGTTTGTCTCTTGCTCAAATATCGTTAGCAAATGCTGCTACATTTGGCTCTGCAATAAAAGACACACCTTCTTTTTTAGCTATATATAACGACTTTAAGCGTTCAGGAAACATCTTTGGTAAATACGAGCCCATTACTCGCAATGGAAAGAAATATATCGTTTTTAAAGGTAATCACAAAGTTAGGACTATTCTTAGAGGAACAAGGTATCTTGCTAATAATACACAAGTAGTAAACGTTGGTGTAGGTAAAGAGGCTTTGAAACAAGGAGCTAAAAGCGGTTTTTATATTTCAGTATTTTTTTCTGTGACTCTGAATAGCATCAATTGGCTTTTTGAAGAGGATTATCGTTGGACAAACTGGTTGGCAACAACGAGTACTGATATCGTTAAAGCTGTTATAGGGGCACTGGCTGGTATTTTGGCAGGTATAGCACTTGCTAGTGGAACAGTAGCTGTTGTAGCTATTGGTTCGGGGATTATTATAGGGGTTATTGTAAGTATGGGACTAAATTCAATTGATGAAAGGCTTAAAATAACCAAATCATTCATAAAATATCTAGAGTATAAAGAAAGACAGTTAATGAAAACTACTGGAGAAGAAATTCATAGGGTTTATATAGCCACGGTAAACTCATTCCTGAAATCTATAAAGATCAAAGCAAGAAAAGATCTCAACAGCTTTTTAAGTGAGCTAGTTAATCCATGGTAGATTCATTTAAGTTAAGATTAAATAGTTTAGATCCTACTTTTATATTTGCTGTTGTGTTTACAATTCTATTAAGTGTTGGTATTACTTGGCTAATGATTTCTTATCTTTTTAGCGAAATAATACAAGGGATTTTATACCCATATAGTATTTATCCAATAATTGTTTCGTCTACCGCTGATATTTTAATGATTCCAGGCAGTATAGTTTTATGGCTGGGGTCATTTATCGGTGTTTTTGATATTTTATCGAAGTTATTTAAAAAGCCTATTTATGAAAAAGTAAAAATGAAATTGGGACAAGCTGTTGGTGTAATGCTCGTGGTTTCAATAGTAACGCTTGTTGCGAATTATGTAACTTGGCAAATTGCAGCTCGCGCTAATGGTTATACCCAATGCGCGAGTGGCAGTAAGCTTTTAGTTGGAAGCAAAACGTCTTCAGTTTGGAGTAAAGAAGAGTATTTATGCTACGACTACAATGTAGACAAACTTTTACCTACAGGCACTCATGAGCAAGTGCTTGAGGTAGCTGAATATCTAAAGAAAGATTAAATTAAAAGCGTTGCTACCCTTGCTGAGCTTTTAGCAGAAACCAATTTATTTTTACGGTATTCAATTTTTTGCGTCGGATGGCGCTTCGCTTATCCGACCTACGTGTTTAAATAAGCTGGTGTGGTACTTGATATAAAGAGGGAGTAATGGAGTTGTGGTGTTGGGTTTCGTTTCACTCAACCCAACCTTGTATCTACGTAATATAACTTAACGCCGAGCAGCTTATCGCTTACAGCTAAGCACTTACAGCTGCTCTTTCGCTTTAGCTAATCCCTAAATACTTATGTACCTGCACCGATAAGCGCCAGTTTTTGGCAATACAAGTGTCGATGGCTAATTTGGTGGCTGACACTTTTTGGCTGATTGGCTGTAAGTATACAAGCTTCGGGTTAACACCTGTTTTGGCAAATAGCGCTTCAAGCTCTTCTACGTGCTTTTGCATCGCTACTGGGTGCTTTATCTCGTTTGCACGCTTCATAGCGCTGGTGAGTACTTCGTAGCCGCCGCGCATGTTAATTTTAGGCGATACGGTAACCCAGGTTTGCTCAGGGGCAAGTATTTCAAAGGTGCCGCTGGTTTCTATTTGTGTCGTAAAGCCGTTATCGTGCAATAGCTTACACACTGGGTTTAAATCGTACATACACGGCTCGCCGCCGGTAATTACAACATGCTTGGCTGTATAGCCACGTGATTTAAACAGCTCAAGTACTTGCTCGGCGCTGGCATCGGCCCAATGATCTGAATCGGCTTTTTTTTCTACCGTTTCATCAAGCGATACTTTGTACACGTTATCGACTTCCCAAGTTTGTTTAGTATCACACCATGCGCAGCCCACTGGGCAGCCTTGCAAACGCAAAAATATTGAGGGTGTGCCGGTAAAACTTGCTTCACCTTGGATGGTTTCAAACACTTCATTAATTTTGTACAAAAGAGATCTCACTTACTGCCTAGCTGCAAAATTGCTACTATAAAAGACGAAAAAGCGCTGCCCAAAAATTGTTATTTAAGCTGCGGCCGTGTAGTATATCGCGCCCTGATATAAACCTCTATTAAAACTAAAGAGCAATCCAGATATGACGCAAAAAGTAGTTGTTATTTATTCCGGCGGTATGGATTCGTTTACCGTATTAAATAAAGCCTTACAACAAGGCCATGATGTTTATGCCCTTTCATTTGACTATGGTCAGCGTCATGTTAAAGAGCTTGAAGTGGCTGCAAACGTGTGTGAAAAACTCAATGTTCCACATAAAATTGTAGATATATCAGCTATTAACCAGCTTATTGGTGGCTCATCACTGACTGATGATATTGATGTACCAGAAGGTCATTACGAAGAAGAAAGCATGAAAAGCACCATAGTGCCTAATCGTAATATGATTTTGCTTTCGCTGGCGGTTGGTTACGCTGTGTCTTTAAAAGCGAGCAAAGTATATTATGGCGCGCATTCGGGGGACCATGCTATTTACCCTGATTGCCGTCCTGAGTTTGTGCAAAAAATGGATGATGTATGTCGTATTGCTAACTACGACGCTGTAGAAATTTTTAGCCCGTACTTAAATAACACCAAAATTGATATTTTAACCGATGGCATAAAAATGGGCTTAGACTACAGCCAAACATGGACTTGTTATAACGGACGCGAAAAAGCCTGTGGTAAATGTGGCGCCTGCCAAGAACGTTTAGAGGCATTTTCGCTTAATAACGTCACTGATCCAATCGAATACGAATAACCGCTAGTTACGGGGTTTTCAGTGAAAGCACGGTTAGTTTATTAGCGCTGAACGCAAAAAGGCTATCATCTCGATAGCCTTTTTTGTATTTGCTTGTAAATTACAACCAGCGTTTTACTTTGTTTTTATACTCTGTGAATTCTTGACCAAATAATTTGCTAAGCGCCCGCTCCTCAGGAATTATTTGAAAAAACGTTAAATAAGCAATAAACCCAGCAACACATAAAAGTGCCCACAGCGAACTAAGCCAAATACCCCAGCCTGCTAAAATAAACGCAAAGCCTACATACATAGGATTACGTGAAATTTTATATACACCACTGGTTACCAACTTTGATGCTTGCTCGGGCTTATTTGGATTAACTGTGGTGCGTGCAAGTTTAAAGCTTACCACTGCGGCTATACAAAATGCGCACCCTACAATGACTAAGCTTGCTGCTAAGTAGGCAATAAACGCTGTAAAATCAATCACACTGTAATGCGCTATTAACGCCATAATGCCTGCAAAAACGAGCACGACAATAACCGGAGGTATTTTATTATTTAACATAGCAACTCACTGTATTGATTATAAAATAAAGTTCTATAAGTCTGTAAACACTATACCCGTTTGCATTAATACACAATTAAATACAAGGTTAATGCTGGCATAAAGCGCGTTAAAACTGCTGGTTAAAGTAGCATAATAAATATGTTGGCTTTAAAGTCACACGGTTTAATCTCAAATAGACTTATTAATTACGCCATTAGTTATTAAACAATAACGCAGGTGTATCAATGATGAACACAACTCCACGCAGCAATCGACAAATAAAGTTACAATTGTCAGGTTTAACCGCTGCTAAATATGGTTATACTTTATGCAACAGTTAAAACTATAAAAAGGAAGTGGTTATGTCAGGCACTACAATGATAGTACTTATTGTGCTTATATCGGTTGGCTCTGGGGTTATTTACGATATGTACAAAAAGCACCTTGAATTTAAACACAAAATGCAAGATAGCAATCAAGATGCGAATAAACAGCTTGCCGAGGTAAGTGCCCAAGTGGTTGCTTTAAAAGAGCGCGTGCAAACGCTTGAGGCCATAGTGACAGACTCAAGCTACACCACAAAAGAAGAAATTAACCGCCTTTAAAAACGATATAAATGTGCATTTTCTGGCTGCTCTATACCGTGGGCAGCTAAAAACCCATCTATAGCTTGGCCGCAACCTTGTGGCGCACGCGAACTATCAATTTCAAAATTAAGCTTATTTGCATGTTGCTTGCCAAGCGAGCACAGCCCCAACACTTTTGGCGAGCGCATTGCCACACTTAGCGCACCTATTTTTTCTACGCAATTGTGTTTACTAAATCGGGCAAACCCTTGGTATTTAAATTGCTCACTCACATACTCATTACTAATATCAACCAGGGCATTAATAAGGCCATGTAAAAAGCTATTTGCGCTGCTATCACTGGTTAAAAATGAAAAGGTTTTATTATTAAATTCAGTAAGCTGGCAAGTATTGCAGTGTAATTTTAAGGTGTATAACCACTGCTGCGAGCTTATTTGCTGCATAGCACTTAGCGATACCTTAGCACCTGCAAATACTACCCGTTTTAATAACTGCTCAATAGTATGACGCTCCTCATTGCCCTGCGGCGCGTGTGCAATAACAAGCTCTGCATTTTGTGCCATAACCGGTAAATCATGATGATTATTAAATGGCGTGCTGGTTGTATTATTGCTGTGAGTAAGTTGAAACAGCTCTCTTACCTCGTGCTCTCGCGCTATTTTAAGCGCTAAAAACGCTGTTTGAATAAGCTCGGAGGTTGGTAAGTTTTCCTCTACTATCCAGCGTCTGCCAAACAGTAATTTTTTTGCTGTGCCCTCACCCACGTAACTACTGGTTTTGTAATTATCGGGGCTGAGTACGGCAACTTGTAAATAAATTTGTTGATCTTTTTGTGCAGCAAGCACTCTAAAGTGCGCTGAAAAATTTATATTTTCTAGTACTTTATTAACGCTTTGTAAGGTGTGTTTATAGCGTAAAAAGTGCTGTGGAACTATCCAGCTGTTATTAGCAAGTTGCACTAATGGAGCATACGAAATTGGCTGCTCGTAACTGTTTTGCCATTTTTGCTCTGCACTGAGCAGCGGCTCAATGCGACTTTTTTTATCTGACATACATAAACCAAATAAACTCGCGCAAGGCGATATAATCTATGATGATGTTACGTTTTTGCGCATTGCATTAGATCACACTATTAGCGCTAAATAAGCCATTTTTAAGCGTCGCTGAGTTTTTTATAATCTGTTATAACTTTTTGATAATAAAGCTCATCTTTATTAAGCATTTTATTATAATGAGTGAGTAACTGTTTAAGGTATTGCCTGTGCGATGCATTATTTAAATCCCACATGCTGTTACCGGTAGATGTGAGCAACGCTGTGCTACGTTGACTTACCTCTATAAGCTCATAATAGCGGTTGTTTTCAGTGATTAATTGCTCGCTTTCAAGGCCTAAGCCTAATTTGGCTAAACCACTGCGCAAATGATAAGTATGGTGTATAGGGCAAACTATAAAGCGGGTGCTTGCTACAGATGCAGCGCAATTGTTTTTAATAATGCCGGCAACAAGTTTTAGTAACAGCTCGCCGCCAACACCTGCAATAACCACAGTATTTAACGCATTTGGAACGAGCTTTATTTCTCTTACATCTTGGCAATGTACTTTATATTGCGCATCACTTGGCAGTGTTTGGCTAATATTTGTAAGGTGCTCGCTCAGCTCGGCCATTATTTTATCTACCACATCTACAAAATTAACCTGTTTTGCAGCGCGGCGCTTTAATAGTGCAATGCCTAAGTAACCATGATCGCAGCAGCAATCCCAAATAACATCAACGGGGTTAGTAATTAACGCATTAATTGCGTTTAAACGCTTACTCAGTTTCATTTAATACCAATTAGCTTAATTAAGTGATCTATTTTGAGGCTGGAAAAACGTGTTGATAGCTAGGCAAAAAATTCGCTATTTAGTTGTTCTAAATGAGAGTTTTTTTAACACAGATAGCGACACGTTTAGCCCCTTAAAATGATTAAGTATTATTGCGAATTGGTATAAGTTGCGGTATGCGCCGTTTTATACACTAACGCTTTTAAGCTTTTATTGCTGTCTACTTCTACAAAACGGGCCGTTGGTGCAAGGCGCTCAACAAATTCTATTGCTCCTTGGGTGTGCTCGTTTATTAAAGCTTTAAACGCATCTTCGCTAAGCTCTGGGCTATTAGCGCATAATAAAAGCTGTGTGGTATCGCACAGTAGTTCGGGTAATCTGCGCAGCACCTTTTGATAATCTTTAGTTAGAATAAAGCTGCCCTTTTGAAAGCTTGGCGGGTCTACAATAATTAAATCAAACGGCGCTGCTTTTTTTAATTTACCAAACGACTTTAAAATATCGTGCGGTAAAAAACTCACTCCGCGCTCAAAACCATTAAGTTGGTGGTTTTGCTTACCGACTTTAAGTACGCCTTTGCTCATATCCATGTTCATAACGTGATCAGCCCCGCCTTGCATTGCCGCAAGCGAAAAACCACACGTGTATGAAAACAAATTAAGTACTTTTGCATGTTTACTATTGGCAGAGACAAACTCACGCCCACTTCGCATATCGGGGAATATTCCGGTGTTTTGGCGGCTTGTTAAATCCACTAAAAAACCAATGCCGTTTTCTTTTACCACATGTGGCGAGGGAAGATTACCATGCACTAAACGATTACTGCTTTGTACACCCGCGCGCTGTTGATACACCAATGCAGATATTAATTCAGGGTGATGCTGCTGCGCCCACGCCCAAAGGGTACTGGTCAGTGTATTTAACGTGGCTTCGTCAATTTCATCGTACGAAATTAAAAACAAGCTTGGCGGATAAAAGTCTAAATTAATATGGCTTAGCGATGCCAAGCTATGGCCGCGGCCATGAAATACGCGGCATAGTTCGTTTTGTAGTAATGGCGCATCTTCAAGCGCGCTGATTAGGGGCGAAAAATCGGGTGTCATTTAGTTAATCAACTGTTGTTGTAGTTCGTGTATTTCGTCGCGTACAGACGCGGCTTTTTCAAATTCAAGATCGCTGGCATAAGCATGCATTTTGCTTTCAAGCTGTTTAATTTGTGTGGCAATTTCTTTAGCACTGAGTATTTTTTTAGACTCTTTACGTACCAGTTTAAGATTATCTTGTGGTGCGGCTTCTTCGCCCACATCCATAATATCGGTGATCTTTTTAACCAAGGCTTGCGGCTCAATGCCGTGCTCTATATTAAAGGCGTGTTGTATTTCGCGGCGGCGCTGGGTTTCGCTAATCGCTTTTTCCATCGATTTAGTTACTTTGTCGGCATATAAAATGGCGCGCCCGTCGAGGTGACGAGCAGCACGACCAATGGTTTGAATAAGCGAACGTGCTGAGCGTAAAAAGCCTTCTTTATCGGCATCTAAAATGGCAACTAGCGCCACTTCTGGCATATCTAGACCTTCTCGTAATAAGTTAATACCCACTAACACATCAAACACACCGGCGCGTAAATCACGAATTATTTCAACGCGTTCTACTGTGTCTATGTCTGAGTGCAGGTAACGTACTTTTACATTGTGCTCGCTTAAGTAATCGGTTAAATCCTCAGACATACGCTTGGTAAGCGTAGTAACCAGTACTCGCTCACCTTTTTCTACACATTTATAAATTTCTGAGAGTAAATCATCTACTTGAGTGCCTACAGGGCGTATTTCTATTTCTGGGTCTAACAGGCCCGTTGGGCGTATAACTTGCTCTGCTACTTCGCCTGCGCTGCGCTCTAATTCAAAATCACCCGGCGTTGCCGATACATAAATCGTTTGCGGTGCTATCGCTTCAAATTCTTCAAAGCGCAATGGGCGGTTATCCATCGCCGATGGCATTCTAAAGCCATATTCAACTAGGTTTTCTTTACGGCTTCTATCGCCTTTATACATGGCACCTATTTGCGATACGGTTACGTGCGATTCATCGATGATCATTAATGCATCATCAGGAAGATAATCGAGTAATGTGGGTGGTGGATCGCCCGGTGTACGCCCCGACAAATAACGGCTGTAGTTTTCTATGCCCGAGCAATAACCAAGCTCGGTCATCATTTCTATGTCGTATTGCGTTCGCTGCGCTATACGCTGCTCTTCTACTAATTTATTGGCACTTAATAATTGCGCTCTGCGTTCTTTAAGCTCAGCTTTTATTTTTTCTATGGCATCAAGAATTTTTTCGCGAGGCGTTACGTAGTGCGTTTTAGGGTAAATAGTGGCACGAACTATGTGCTTTTCTACCGCACCTGTAAGGGGATCAAAAATACTAAGGCGCTCTATTTCGTCATCAAACATTTCTACGCGTACTGCATAGGTGTCTGACTCGGCAGGAAATATATCAACAACTTCGCCACGTACACGGTAAGTACCACGGCTAAAGTCAATGTCGTTACGGGTATATTGCAGCTCAGCTAAACGGCGCAGCATATCGCGCTGGTCGACCTGTTCGCCTACTTTTAAAAGCAGCATCATTTTCATGTATGAGTCGGGGTCGCCCAAACCATAAATAGCCGACACAGAAGCCACTATTATGGTATCGCGGCGCTCAAGCAATGCCTTAGTAGCACTTAAACGCATTTGCTCTATGTGCTCATTAATAGAGGCGTCTTTTTCTATGAACGTATCGCTGGCAACCACGTAGGCTTCTGGCTGGTAGTAATCGTAGTAAGATACAAAATACTCAACTGCATTATTAGGAAAAAACTCTTTCATTTCTCCATATAACTGCGCGGCAAGTGTTTTATTATGCGCCATTATTATTGTTGGGCGATTTAAATCGCTAATAATATTGGCCATGGTAAATGTTTTACCTGTACCTGTAGCACCGAGTAAGGTTTGATGCGCAAGCCCGGCTTCTAAGCCTTCTTCAAGCTGTTTAATCGCTGTGGGTTGATCGCCCGCGGGTTTAAATTGTGACTTTAGCTCAAAGTGATCACTCATTCATTTACTCCGTTACCGTGTTACTGCATATTGCATCTAGCTCTTTTACAAACCATTTGTACGCGACTAACCCTGTGAATACATTACCGATTGCAGCGCCAATAAATAAACCAATTAAACCACCTAGCATACTGCCTACATAAGCAAAAGGCAGGTAAAACACAAACAAACGAATAATACTTAAAAACAATGCATTCATCGGTTTGTGTAAAGCATTAAACGATGAATTTGATAAAATGATCACCCCTTGAAAACCATAACTTAGCGGTATGGTGTATATAAAGAGCTTAATAACATCGATTACAGCTTGTTCTTTACCAAATAATTGGCTTATTACCCCTGACAGCGCAATGAGTAAAATATAAATAGCAAATTGCCATATCATCACAAATTTAAGCGTACCAATGTACGCCTCTCTTACGCGGCCTAATTTACCCGCCCCAAAGTTTTGGCTAACAAAAGGAGGCAATGTCATCGATAAGGCCAGCACTAAGATACTGGCAATTGATTCAATACGGCTGCCCACACCAAAAGCGGCAACCGCTTCGGGTCCATGATTGGCAACGAGTGCGGTCATCACTGCCATTGCTACTGGGGTAAGCATGTTAGCCCCCGCTGCGGGTAAACCTATTTTAAGTACTTTTTTAATTGCGCTTGCCGCAGTTTGATTACCGGCTTTTAAGCTTAATAGCCGCTTTTTAATGCCCAGCACATATAAAATAATAATAACCGCTACGCCCCAGGCAATAACACTGGCAATAGCGGCACCTTGAATGCCTAATGCCGGTACTGGGCCCCAGCCAAATATCAAAATAGGATCGAGTATGGCATTAATAAGCCCTGCCCCACCCATTACTATGCTGGGTGTTTTAGTATCGCCACTGGCTCGCAATACCGAATTACCTATCATGGGGGTAATTAAAAATACGCTGCCAATAAACCAAATATTCATATACTCATGAATAAGTGGCAGCACTAATTGTCCGGCCCCTAATAAAGTGAATATTGGGTCGATTAGTAAATATCCAACAAACGAAAGTAAAATAACTAATAGTAGCGCCACAATAAGCGACACACTGGCATCAAAACGCGCCTCTTCTATTTTATTACTGCCTAAGGCTTTCGCTATCACCGCTGATGTGCCAATACCTAAACCTATGGCTAGGCTTATTACCGTAAAGGTTACCGGAAACGTAAAGCTTACCGCCGCAAGGGGCTCTGTGCCCAACATACTGATAAAAAATGTATCGACTATATTGAACATCATTAGCGTGACCATGCCAAATATCATCGGGATGGTCATTTTTTTCAATGTAGGCAAGATGGGATCGTTAAGTAAATCTGGGCGTGATTGAGAATGTGAAGTTTCGCGCATGGAATAAATAAGCCTCTTTTACTGAGCGAGCCATTTTAAAGCATCATAGCAATTCAAGCCACGGATTTATCAATGGATTTCATACTAATAATAAAGCAACAATTAAAAAAATAGCTAAAGTTGAATTTTTAAGCATTTGTGCACAAATACGCCCTTAGAGCGCCAAAAAACAATAAGTGAACATTTTTATTACTTTTTTAACATTTAACCCTGCAAATTCGCTGAATTTTTACACAGCGCGGTATTAATCTTTATCGTAACGAATTAATTTACTCATCGTTGCATGGTAATTCGGCATGCATTTATAACCCTATGTTTTTTATAGTAATAAAAAAATCGTTTTAAAAGCTTGAAATCGTTGTAGCGCCCTAAAACTCTGGTCGGGACAGTGTTCTTAAAGTTTCATAAACAGAGTTATCCACAGAAACCGTGGATAACTCAGCTCAGCCCGCATTTATAAAGGCTTGCGCGCTGGCTAAAATTCAGCTCAGGTCCAACCTTTACTCAAAGTTAAAGTTAAAAACTTATCAATGCTTGCAAACAAAAAATTAAGCTAAGCCAAATCTTTGTGCCTAATACAGCTATAAGTGACTTATTTAGTTAACGCAAATATTTAGCAACTTATTGATTGTTTTGTTTTTGTACAGCTTTTTAAAATAAAGTTTTCAGCCACGGCTTTATTAGTTTAACCCCTCTTAAATGCCGTAATACGAAAAAACTACCCTGCTGGATTTTTTAAAAAGATCTGCTAGCTAAATTTATACTCGGTTTTATGACAACCAGGTTAAATACAAATTTACTGATTTGCCGCGATAAATTTTATCTCAGCGGCATTTTTTACATATAAATTAAACAATGGCTATTTTATCGGCGCTGTTTTTTTCACATTGGTGTGAGTCTAAATAGAGATTTGCCGCCGTGTTTTGCATAAATAGAGTTATAAAATGCGCAGATCGAACATAAAAACAACGAATAAACTTCTTTTTTAAATTTATGACTTTTATATGTTGACACTTTGCGGCTCCATCATTAATATTTCGCCCCGTTGAAAGGCATGACGCTTCCCCCTTAGCTCAGTTGGTTAGAGCGACGGACTGTTAATCCGCAGGTCCCCCGTTCGAGTCGGGGAGGCGG